>JBHLOG010000177.1:0-6220 GCA_048940765.1 Promethearchaeota archaeon
TTTGGCGTAACAAGAGCTCAGAATGTGAATGAGATGACTTCAAAATTAGGAGATCATAAAAATACACATAATATAATGTTATCAAGTAGGAATCATATTTATGTGGGAGCACTCCTTCAAAATATTCATGAATTAGATGAATATTCTTCATTCGTATCACAAACTGCTGAAATAAAATCCCCGACAATTGGATTATTACACGGTGTATTTTATTCATCTCCAATAAACTATAAAAATCCTATTTCTAGTAGTACAAATTTAGATAAATTAGATTTAGAAATAATACGTTCACTAAAAAATGATTCACGAAAACCTATTGCTGAAGTTGCAGAAGATGTAAATAGCACCTCAAAAACAATTCGCCGAAGGTTATCTCGAATGATGGATGAAGGTTTGATTCGTTTAACTATTTATTTTAACCCTTTTTCTTCTGATTATATTTTTGCTTTACTTCAAATAAATTTAAAGTCTGGAGTAAATAAAGAGGAGGTTGCTAATTCTCTTATTACAGAATATAAACCTTTCATTTTTTTTTGTTGGACGTTTAGTAATATTCCTAATTTTCTATTATGCTATACTTGGAGTAAAACTATAAACGATTTTAATGATCTGATAAAAAAAGTGAAAAAAAACGAAATAGAATCAGTAACTGCAGATGTTCTTTTCAAGGAACTCTATTTTGAGACATGGAGAGATAAAATAGTAGAGCAATAGTATTGTTTAAATTTTTAAAAAAAAAGAAATATGAAATTTTTAATTATTTTTGATTTGTTAGAGTTTTATATTTCAGAAATAACGCTGAATTTTTAGATTTTCTTACAAGATATCTCCGTAATTTAATCAGAAGGATAAGTCCAATAAATGCTAAGCTGAATAAGGAAATTGTGCTAAAAGGCGCAAACGTGCACGTTGAATAATAGCCTAAATAACTTACTTTAGTTACTTCCCAACCAAAAACTTCCGCAGGGATTAATGTCCAAAAGCCAGCAACAATAGGTCCAAATGACAATGCAATAACAAACGTAATATAAAGTATAATTAGAAATAACTTTATTGACTTTTTCAACAAACTTACCAATGAAATTCTCTTATTTTCCAAATTTATTCACCTCTTTTTAATTTATTTCAAAATTAAAATGTGTTTATTCACTTTTTCAGCAATATCTAATCCAGATTCTTCCATTATTTTCAATGTGTTTTCTGCTAAAGGACCTTCCTTTCCAACAACGATAGCAGTGATTATAGGGTAACATACTTCAATTTTCATAAATTTTAAAAATTTCAAAATTTTCTTTGCTGCTGATCCTGATAACGGAAAAGACGCTTTAGTTTCAAAGGCGAATCCCTTTTTATCTTTTAATTTAATGTGCTTCATTTTAGATAAAAAAAGTTTCATAGATTTTGATAACCCGCGCATGTGTGTCGGACCTCCAATACCAATTATATTATAATTTTTGATTTCAGTTGTATCAAATTCCTGAATGGTACTGGAATCAACTTGAAGTCCTCCTGCTTCTAATCCTCGAATTAATGACATTGCTACTTTTTTTGTATTTCCAAATACTGAGTCATAGAGTATTATAACTTTTTGTATCTGATGAGTTCCTTTCAAATTTTTTTCATTCAATTATTTTCACCAATTTCAATAATTATTTTTTAATATTTTAGAAAGTAGGGTACTGATATAATTCCATGTTTAAGCAAGTTGAGAAATACAAGTTATTATCATTATAAACTATGAGATTTTTTTACAGCATTTGGTTGACAAATAAGCTCTTGTAGGTATTCATCTTCTTATCTTATTGTTGAAAAATGGGTCAAGATCATTGAAAAAAATGAACTATTAATCCCAATCTTTTGAAACAATAATATAAATGATTTCAGAAGATTCTGGTAAAATAATGAAAATAGTTACAAAAATTAATATCAAAATTGGTGGTAATCATTAGAATCTTAAGTATTATTAGTAGTGGAAGGAAAAATGGACATACTTCAAAAATTGTCTCATTGTTGGAAGAGGAACTCAAGCAATTTGCAATGAATAATAATAATTTTATCCAATTCGAAACAATTTTTTTATCAGATTATGTGATAGAACATTGTAGAGGGTGCCGTGCTTGTATGGATTACGGAGTGGATAGATGTCCCATAAAAGATGATATCCCAAAAATTAAAACTAAGATGAAAGAATCTGATGCAGTTATCTTTGCAAGTCCTGTATATGTAGGTGATGTAAGCTCCGCGATGAAGGCGTTAATTGATCGATTAGCATATGTCTGTCATCGACAGGAATTTTATGACAAATGTGCAATAATCATTGCTACTACAAATGTCACTAGTTTAAAACGAACAATCCACACAATTGGTGCTGCTGCATATAGTTGGGGTTTTAAACTAGTCGAAACTAAAGGATTTAAGACGGAAACTTCAAATGATTCACTAAAACTTTTGAAATATAGATATCTTAAAGAGATTTCAAAACTTACAAGAAAGTTATATTCAGCAGTAAAAGAGAAAGCTTACCTAAATCCATCTGCCTTAGCTATTGCTTCGTTTAAAATTCAAAAAAAATATCGAAGTAATAAAGAATTATCAGTTCTTATTGATTATAATTATTGGAAAGAACACGGTTGGACAGATTCATCGAGGAAATATTATATTGAAATTAAAGTCGGATTATGGAAAAAACTTATTTCAATTATATTATACGGTCTTCTTACAATTTTCTACGTAAATTAATGAAAATTTACAATCTCAAGTGTGTTTTTTGGATTGAAATTAAGATTATCTTTTTTCGGGAGGATTCCAGTATGTTCTACCTCTCCAAGCATCCTTAATATCAAAATTCATTAGCTCTTCAGGGTATGGATTAAAATAAGATTGTTCTTGTAAGTAAGTTTTTTCTGCTCTCATCATCCAAGATTTAATTAATTCAATCATTATGAAGAGAGGAATCCATCCCGCTCTAAATTTTTCTAATTCATCCAAAAAGAAAGCTTTTTCTTGAGCATTTAATTCTTTTTTAAAATAACCAAGAATATGCATCAATACATTAATATGAGAAGTATATTCTGGAGGTTTATTTAATAAGTTGAATAAAAATTTTTCATATTCATCAATTATTGAGTTAAAACGCTTTTTTAAAGGATTTGCTACAATTTTACCAAGCATTCTCATTAAATTTTGATTATAAGCCATAAAAAGGAATTTATTTTTTGCTTGGAAATCAACTAGCATATGATGTGATTCTGAATCTTTCACATTACGAAAATTTTTCAAGGTATAGAGTTTCGTTAACCAATGTTCTCTTATTCTAAAGTTCATTAATCTACCCTCCGATTCTATCGCTGTATTAGGAAAGAACTTTAATACTTCTCTTCCAAATAATCCTGCTCCTTTATCAATAACAGCAGAGCCTGGTTTAGTGTCAAAGTAATATTTTGATTCTTTGATCCCGCATGAGGGGGATTTAGACTTTAATATAAAGCCATCAATTAAATCAATTGAATTAAGATAATCTTTAGCAAATGCTTCCATTTTTTTGGTATAATCTTTTAAAGAACTGACTTGGATCAATTTCAAGCTTTCTTCTTTAACAATCCGTACCGGATCTCTTGGAATGCCTAAACCGATTTCAACTTCAGCACAAACAGGTTGAAAATCTACATATGATTTTAAAATCTCCACAAAAGGACTCTTAATGATATTACCATTCCATCTACAATGATCAAACTCGATGCATCTACTTATAACCACCTTTGGCTTCAAGAAGTCTTTCATATTAGAACCCGCATATTATTTTTAATTTATATATTTGTCAATAAATTTGTTAATATTAAATTTTCTTTTCATACCATTATAACTCATATATCTTATTTTTCCAAAAACCTTTCTTTCATTCCAAGCTCTGTCATGAACACCACCTATAGACCAGGCTATTCCAGCATAACCATTGGGATCTCTTCCATCAAGTTCGTATTTATTATTTAAGTAAATCGCTATCTTCATTGCTATTTCAGGAGTTTCAGTCCATTCAAGAATTTTTTTACCCCAATACATACGCAAATATCCATGCATTTTGCCAGTTTTTACCATTTGCATCTGGGCAGCATTCCATAGGTTATCATGAGTTTTAGCGGTTTCAAACTCTTCTAAGGTGTATATATAATCTCTTTTATCTTTTTGGTGAAAACTTAAGGTTTCTATTGCCCATTCATGAAACCCATTAACATTATCATAATTTGATTCGTAATAACAGTAATTATCAGATAATTCCCTTCGTACAATGATTTCATCATAAAAACTGTTTTTGAGATTTGAAAATTTCACAACTTTTTGTGCTTTAAGTACCACGCGTTGAGCAGAGATGTGGCCAAAGTGAAGAAATGGTGAAAGATCAGAAGTTCCGTTTAAGTTTGGGTCATTTCTATTTTGATTATAAGATTTTAATTTACCTTCCAAAAATTGATTCAAGATTAGAGTTGCTTCAGTTTCTCCCGCTTTAAATCTTATACTCTGAACATCATTTTTGTTAACCTTAAGGTGGTTCTTTAATTTCTCCCAATCTATTTTTTTATAATAATTATTCCATTCATAGGGATGCATTTTGACGTCTGGAAATTGATCTAAATAATAATTTAATTTTTTTTGAATTTTAGTGCGTAGAGTATATGCTGCATATTCTTTTTTATTTGATACTTCCCAGCAAGGTATAATATTATGAGTATCAACCTCAAAAATAGGAATTTTCAATTGATCAAGTAATCCATTAATCCATTCTCTTTTTATTAGCAATGGAGAGAAATCTGTTATAATACTACTAACTTTAAAGTTCTCAGTAAATTCTATTATTTTTCTTTCTGACTTACCTTTCAATATAATAAAGGGAATATTGAGTGAATTTAAATTCTGGTCTATTTGTTTTAAACCCTCAAACATAAAATTATAAATTCTCTGAGTAGCATCGAGAAACCCTTGTTGTAGACAAAAAATAACTATTAAAGGTTGTTTGCTTTTTAGAGCTTTTTCTTGAGCAAATAATAATGCCCAATTATCTTGAATACGTTGATCTCTACTCATCCAGTAAACAATCGGACCAATGCCTTCCTGATATTTATTAAGTAATTTAACTCTTTCTTTTCTCATACAGATTAATCATGAGTTTTCGGTATGATTCAACTTAGCATAATATTTACTTTAAAATTCTTTATTATAGGTTATAAGTCTGTTTAAAGATTGAAATTGATAATTTGAAATTGTTTTGTTTATTTAAAATAATTTAGTTAATTAAAACCACGTTAGGACTAATTATTCATTATATCAATTTTTTTATATTAAATTCTATAATATTACTACAAATAATTGAATAAGATTAATAAAAATGATATTTCCAGAAGTTATAGGACAAAATTTAGAATTTGAAAAGTTCAATCTACCATATAATCTAGCAGGTAAACTAAACTTAGTGATTATACCTTTCAGACGATGGCATCAAGATCTTGTGGATCAATGGAGTTTTTATTTGAATTCTCTTGAAGAAAAATATTCAAACTTTAAGTACTATGAAATACCTACGTTAAATCGTGGTTATAAAGTAATGAAGTTTATGATTGAAGGCGGAATGAGAGCTGGGATCCCCGATAAAAAAGTAAGGGAAAGAACGATAACTATATATGTAAATAAATCTCAATTTAAAAAAGAATTAGAGATACAAACTGAAGATACAATTCATTTATTTCTGATTAATAAAAAAGGAGAGATTATTTGGCATACTGAGGGGCAATTTAACCTAAATAAAACGAAAGCACTTGAAAATATCTTATCCAAACACACAAGTTAAATATTTTATAGGTAATTATTGTGAATTTACTAAGCAAAAATCAAGAGCTGACTTTATGTGGATTTTTAATGTGTCAAAAAGGGGTATATTGACATCTTCTTGTTTTATTAGTAGAGGTATGTCAGTACATCCTAAAATAATTCCCTCAGAACCTCTTTCTCTTAAATTTTCTATTATTTTCAAAAATTTCTGTCTAGTTTTATTTGAAAATATCCTTTGAGCTAATTGATTATAAATTGCTTGGTGAACATAATTCCTATCTTTTTGAACCGGTATAATTGGATTTAGATTGTAAATATTTTTCAACTTTTTAGTATAGAAACCTTCTTCCATAGTAAATTTGGTTCCTAATAATCCAATGCTTTTAATATCTTTAGCCTT
>JBHLOG010000178.1:0-6180 GCA_048940765.1 Promethearchaeota archaeon
ACTCAATTTTAAAACCTTATTATTTATAGAATGAATAAAAAGTAAAGAAAAATCAAAAATCTCTGAAATAATAAAAAAAAATGGAGTTATTTATTTTTATTCATTTAAAAAAAGTGGAATAATGTATTTTTATAAATTTTGAATTATTATGAGGAAAAAAATTATTTCCATCATGGATTTAGTTTAAAATAAATCAAAGAATATTAAAAATTGAGATGCTAAACTTTAGTATTAGAAAACCAACTAATAAAGAAATTATCGATTGTATAAATGTATTATATTCATCTTTTAGAAGACCTTCACCAGAAGATATTAAAGAAGAAGAAAGAATATGGAAAGCTTTAATTAAAAGTAAAATTGGAGAATTTCTTATTTCTGAAGATAATAGGAAAATCTTTGGCATTGGTGGTGTATTTTTATTTGGAAAAGTTAGTAGTTTTGGTTATATGGCTGTATTACCAGAGTACAGAGGTAAAGGAGTAGGAACAGAGATTTTTAGGAATTTGTTAAAAATTGCTAATATTAGGAATTGCAAATCAATGATTCTTTATGCTTCTGAGTTAGGAAGACCGATTTATGAAAAATTTGGCTTTCGAAGTAGATTTTATGGAACAATGTACCAATTACCAATGCGTATATCAGAAATTGGATTTCAAAGAAAGAATGTAAAAGTTATAGAGAATCTCCCAAGATGGTTATTAAATCTTGATGAAAATGCAATGGGATTTAATCGAGAAAGATATTTAAACTTGAAAGTTGAGTTGGGAGCTAAGATTTTAGTTGTAGAGAATGAAGGGTATGGATTAGTGGCAAATAAGCGATTGGGACCTTTAATAGCAATCAATCAGAATTCTGCTCTAAGGATTATTAAGACAAGTATAGATTTAGGTGCAAATCATTTAATTATAGCGAATCATAAAAACTTTCCAAAAAGAATTATTAAATCAATGAACTTAATAAAAAAAGAAGATGCCTCTAGCATAAAGATGGTATATGGAAGAGAACTCTCTGAAAATTTAGATTTATTATATTGTATTGGTACTTATGCGAAAGGTTAATCCAGCACGATTGAATGTATTCTTTATAAACAATAAAGTATTAAGAACGTAAGTTCCAGATTCAAATGCTTTAAAGATTTTAGTTACAAAAATATAAAATATTATTTGTTGAGTTAACTTTTTATTAATTATTCATAGAACTTAAAATTAGATATTCAAGTTTGAAATTCAATAGAAAAACTATTATAATTAATATTTAATAGAATTTGAGGAAAGTGAAGAAGAAAAAACCATCTCAAAATTTAAGTAATATTGATAAACTGATTTTAAATAGTATTAAATTAGTTAAAGCGAGAGAATTTAACAAAGCATTATCAATACTTGACGACTTATTAAAGGAGAAAGCAATCCAGATGAATTTAATCCAAGAATTTGGTGCGAGAGTAGCAAAATTAGTAGCTCTAATGGCCTTAAAAAAATATGAACAAGTTAATCAAGAAATTAAACTTTCTGAAGAAATTATAAACCAAATGGATGAAAATATTAAAGAGAATTCCCTTGTAAAGGATGGAATTGGTAGATTATTTTCTATAAAAGGTGGTTTTTATTCTGTTCAAGGGGATCTTGAAAATGCTATAGTTAACTTAAATCGTAGCATAGCAGTTTATGAAGCTTTGAACGATAAAAAATCTACATTTTATCAGCTTGAAGCACTAGGTTGGGTTAAACGAGCTCAAGGCAAATTGGATGAAGCTTTAATTTATTTCCATAAAATGTTAGATCTTGCTAAAGAAATTTCTAGCGAAAGACACATCGCACGAGCAGAATTCTCAGTAGCATTTACTTATTTTTATAAAGGAGATTTAAATCAAGCAACCGAATATGCCCAACAATGTTTAGTTCTTTATAAAAAGTTAAATCATTTTAGAGGGCTATCATCAGTGTATTCTACTTTGGGTTCAATTTTTCGTGGAAAGGGTGAATTTGATAAAAGTTTAGAATATTATCATAAAGTATTAACTCTTCAAAATGAAAATTTAAATATTCAACAAGCAGTAACACATTTTTATTGCTATGCTCATAGAAATATGGGGTGGATATACTATTATAAAAATAAAATAAATAAATCAATTGAACACCTTCAAGAAGCAAAAAAAGCACATAAATTATTATGTGAATCGAATAGTACTATATTTGATTACGATCTGATATTGAATAATCTACTATTGGTTCTATCTGCCATTGAGGCTAAAGAATTTAGGCAAATTGAGGAATCAATGAAGGAAATTTCAGAATTTGCTAATAAGTGGCCTTGGACAGATTTTTTTAGAAGATTTGGAGAAGCTATTATTTTGAAAAGTAAACAAAGAGCGAAATATCGATTTCAAGCTCAACAAATTTTTGAAGATATACTTGATACAAAATTTGATTATCAAATAGAATTTATGATCCAGACAAATCTCTGCGATCTTTTATTAGATGAATTAAAATATTCTGGAGACGAAGAAATATTGCTAGAAATTCAAAATTTGTTAAATAGAATCTCCGATATCGCTACCAAGCAACGTTCCATTACTACTTTAATTGACGCTTATTCTCTACAAGCAAAATTGGCTTTAATTGAAGGGAATGCTGAACTTTCAAGAAAATTATTAACTAAAGCCCTCAAAATTGCCGAAAATAAAGGATTAGATTTGTTAACAAAAAAATTAATAATCCAACAAAATCAACTTTTCAATCAATTGGAAGAATGGAGAGCCTTATTTATTCGTAATTCCAAATTACAAGAAAGAATTGAGTTTTTAAATTTAAAAAGGTATGTCACAAAAGCCATAAATGAGGTTCTAGAAAAAAAATTTACACGGCAAACGGTAGAAGAAAAAGTCACTGTTCATAAAGAGAAAAAAAGTTGTTTAGTTTGTAAAGGTGAAGTTGAACGATTTAATATTTACATATGCCCAAAATGCAATTCGATCTATTGTAATAATTGTGCCCGAACCTTATCTAACCTAGAAAACGCGTGTTGGGTGTGCAACGCTCCAATAGATGCCTTAAAACCTATAATATCTATTGAAGAAAGACAGGGGTCTGGTGCTAAAATCTTGGAAAAACCTGAGAAACCGTCAAAGGAAGAAAAAAATTTATCAAAGAAGTAAATAATCTTTAAGAATTTATAAAAAAAGTATAGGGAAAATCTGGTTGAAGACCCTAAGGCATTTTCATATCTAACATGCATTCTAATTTCTTTGGATAATTAACTTACTTTCCAATCTTTTATAGTTAAAAAAAGAAATTTACTGACCAAATTGTAGAAATAAATTAAAATAAAACAAAAACTAAAAATTTAAGAAAAGATGAAACTAAAAAAAAATAATTAAAAAAATCAAAAGAATAGAATTTAGGTGATAGTTATGGTTGAAGTTGATATATGGCAACTTTATCGAAGTATGTTGTATAGTCGCCTATTTGAGAATGCAGTACAAAACTTGTGGGAAAAGGGAAAAATTTCGGGGGAAATGCATCTTGGAACTGGAGAAGAAGCGATAATTGCAGGTGTAGTTTCACAATTAGAAAAAGGAGATGCTATAGCAGTTGATCATCGTGGGACACCCCCATTTATCATGCGAGGTATAGATCCAATTTTATTATTATTAGAATTTTTGGGTCATCCTAAAGGGCTTTGTGCAGGAAAAGGAGGTCACATGCACCTCTTTTCGAAAGAACATTTAATTGCATCTTCGGGTATAGTAGGTTCATCAGGTCCAGCAGCCGCAGGATTTGCTTTAGCTTTAAAGTATAAAAAACAAAAAAATATTGCTGTTGCATTCTTTGGAGAGGGGGCAATGAATCAAGGAATGATGCTTGAATCATTGAATTTAGCTTCGGTTTGGAATCTACCTCTTCTATTCGTTTGTAAAGACAATAATTGGGCGGTTTCTACAATTACAAATGATGTTACAGGAGGAAATTTAATAGAAAGAGCAAAAGGATTTGGCATTGAAGGATATGAAGTTGACGGGACAGATATAGAGGCGGTTTGGAAAGTAGCAAACGAAGTAATCTTCAAAATTCGCAATAATGGTGGACCTCAATTTATTCACGCACATTGCGTGCACATAGAAGGGCATTTTCTTGGAGATCCAATGCTCAGATATCAGCGAAATCCAAAATTATTAGCTGAAGTTGTCGAACCTCTCAAAGAATACCCGGGTAAAAGTTTAGATAAGATTCTTCTGCTTTTTCGGAAAATTGGTGGTCAAACAAAGAAAAAAGTAGATCCTATAGTTATTACTCAGAAAAAGTTAAAAAATGATCCAGATCATCTTAAACAACTAGAAGAAGAGGTAGCTAATGAAATAGAGCAAATAATTAATAAATCAGTAGAAATTTTTGAAGGAGGGATGAAAAATGCTTAAGCTAGGATTCTCCCAAGCAATTGAAAGTGCCATAGCTAAAGCTATGGAAGAAGATGAAAATGTTATTATTTTAGGAGAAGATGTACATGGATTGCGACCAAATCTTTTCGTTCGTTTTGGTAAAGAGAGAGTAATACCTACACCTATAAGTGAGAGTGCCTTTGTCGGTGCTGCAGCCACAGCTGCAATGGCAGGATTACGTCCTATTGTAGAAATTATGTTAGTGGATTTCATTGGTGTAACAATGGATGTCATCCTTAATCATGCAGCGAAAATACTTTACTTTTCTGGAAATAAATGGAACGTTCCTCTAGTTATTAGAACTGCCTGTGGTGGCGGTTATGGCGATGCTGGACAACATGAACAGAGTCTATGGGGGTGGCTAGCTCATATACCTGGACTAAATATTGTTGTTCCTTCCAATCCTGCTGATGCCGGTGGCTTGATGCTTTCATCTATATATGAAAATAATCCCGTAATTTACTTTGAACACAAATTACTATCAGATTACTGGTTAGATTTTATGGGGAGTGGAGGGAGAACAACAGTTTATTTTGATGTTCCAGAAAAAGGATTAAAAGGAGAAGTCCCTGATAAATGGGAACCAATTCCTTTAGGTAAATTAAATCGAATAAAAGAGGGAAATGATATAACATTAGTTAGTGTTGGGGTTGGTGTTCATCGTTCCATAGAAGCTGCTAACTTGTTAGAAGAAAAAGGTATTTCAGCAGAGGTTTTAGATTTGAGGTGTATTGCTCCATTAGATGTAGAAACATTAAAAAATTCTGTAAATAAAACTGGTGCACTCTTAATTATTGATGAGGATTACAAGAATTTCGGACTTTCAGGTGAAATATGTGCTATGCTTTTAGAAAATGAAATATTATTCAAATTCGGACGTGTTTGTACAGAAACTACCATTCCTTATTCTAGAGAATTAGAGGACCAAGTTTTACCGAATACAAAAAGGATTGTAAATGAAGCTCTTAAAATCATGAAGAATTGAAAATTAATTTCTTCATACTCAAATTAATATCTAGACTAAAAAATTCTAAATAATTAAAAAAATTAGGAAAGAGAGTAAAATAAAGAAAAAACTTTTAATCTATTTCAACATCCATTTTTTTCCGTTCTTCAAATAACTGTTCTACTATCTCAGGATTCGCTAAAGTGGTAATATTACCTATATCTCCTCCAGAAGCAATTGCTTTCAAAATTCGTCTCATAATTTTACCACTTCGAGTTTTAGGTAAGTCATCAGCAAATTGAATAACATCTGGTTGAAAAACAGGACCTATTTCTTGTCTAACATGCATCCTTATTTCCTTAGATAATTTTGCAGATCTTTCAACCCCTTGAATTAATGTAACAAAAGCCCAAATTGCTTGACCCTTAATTTTATGAGGAAAGGGTGCAACAGCAGCCTCAGCAACTTTTGGATGGCTAACAAGAGCAGATTCTACTTCCATAGTTCCAATTCTATGTCCAGATACTTTAATGACATCATCCAATCTTCCAAGAATCCAATAATACCCATCCTCATCTCGTCGTGCTCCATCACCCGTATAGTAATATCCAGGATATCTTTCAAGATAAGTAGATTTAAATCTTTCTGTATCGCCCCAAACATCTCTTAAAATACCTGGCCAAGGTTGCGCCATTGCAAAATAACCACCTTCATCCGCTTCCGTTACTTCATCACCTTCCAAATCGAAAATGACTGGTTTTATACCTAAGAAGGGCATACAACACGACCCTGGTTTTGT
>JBHLOG010000179.1:0-6162 GCA_048940765.1 Promethearchaeota archaeon
TAGCCGGTTGCTGGAAAAAGCTGGATTTGCCAAGTGAGAAGGTATTGAAATAACAGTCCCATCCAAAACACTGGAATTGAGACTCCTACAAGGGCAAATCCCCGCAAAAATGTATCTTTAGCTTTATTTCGGTGGGTTGCCGAAATTACCCCTGTCTTAATACCCAAGATAGATGCTATAATAACTGAAAATAAAGCGATATCAAAAGTTCTAAAAAATCTTACTGTAACTATATCCCACACTGGTATCCCTCTATATTGACTTGACAATCCCCAATCTCCAGTAAATAATCGTCCCAAGTAAAGAAAATATTGTTGTAAAATGGGTTTATCAAGACCTAGTAACCTCAATTGTGCATCATATTGTTCTTGTGTAAAAATAATAGGGAGATGAGCTAAAACGGGATCTCCTGGTAATAACCTTGAAAGAATAAAGGTTAATGTTATAGCACCAAATAATACTGGTAATAATTGCAGCGTTCTTCGAATGATATATTTAATCATACTCATATTTTATCTTCTCTCCTATACAAATTTTAATTTTTTTAATTTCTTGAATGTAATTTTCGTATTTTTGTCCATTGATTACTCCCAAAATGATAAAAACTGTTGCTTTTCTTTTTAAATTCACTCTCATATACATTCCTCCAAGATTTTAGTACGAGGATTGTATTTTCTAGGTTTAGATAATTTTTCAGATCCATTAATCTTCAAAAAAAATTATTATTTTCTTGTTTAAAAACATTAGGACGTTCGAATTTTCGAACAATTCCAAAATTTTAAAATATTTTGCATTTGTATTACATATTTTTGATATAAATCATATAAATTAGTTAAAATTAAAGAATGTAAAACGTAAACTATATACTATAGAACGATAGACCATTTCTTATTTCTATTATTAAGTACGATATTTTAATTAAAAAATCTTTTATTAAATCTTAAAGTTAGATTTTTAATTTCTACATACTTTAAATTCTTAATTAGAGATTTAATAGAGCAATTGTGGAGTAGATTTAAATTCCTAAAAAGCGAGTAAGCACATGGATTCATTATATTAAAAATTTTATTTTAAGCAATTTTACTAGTCGAAAGATTCCCTATTCAGCTCAAATAGAACTGACTCTACGCTGTAATGGGATATGCCCTTTCTGTTCGATCCATTCCTTACCTGAATCCATTCTAGGTAACGATATGAGTACAGAACAAATAAAATTTTTAATAGATCAAATCGCTGATTTAGGGGTTTTAGCTCTTTCATTTACTGGTGGTGAGCCAACATTAAGAAAAGATCTTCCGGAACTGATTTACCATACCGGAATTAAACATAATTTCATGAATGGAATAGCCACTAATGGATATTTATTACCTAAATTATTCAAGGAAAATAAAATTGAAGGTTTAGACTACATCTTAATTTCACTTGATTATCCTACAGCAGAATTACATGATAGAATGCGAGGAATTAAAGTATTCGATAGAATTATGAAATCCATTGATTTAGCTAATAAACAAGATATCAAGGTTATAATTAGTACCGTAGTTATGAAAGATAATATTCACCTTTTAGATGAAATTTGTCATTTAGCTGAAAGATTAGGTTGTTCGATTGAATTATATCCATGTGAAAATATAATAAGGGATTTTCCAAATCAACGTTATCAAATCCAATCTATTCAAGAATTGATACCCGACATTTCTGTTTGGGCGAATCTTATTCGCTCATTAAGAAAAAAATATCATCATATCTTAACAGATCCTTGTAGTGTAGAAGTTGTTGAGAAAGGAGGTTTTGGAGGTTTTCCAGATTACTACCAAACGCTTTTACGTTGTCACGTTGCTGAAGCATATTTATTTGTTAGTCATGATGGATTCATTCATTATCCTTGTAAAATTCACCCCGTAGTTAGTTTTAATGCATTGAAATATCCCATCTACAACATATATTACTCTAAAGAAGTTAAAGAGATAATGAAAAAACATGATGGATATAGTTTTTGTAATGGTTGTAGAATAGGTTGTGCAATAGCATCTTCAATCCCCACTCGCTGGAAAACAGTTTATGCCAAATATATCAAAGGATTTATAGATGGTGGGTTGAGGTAATAAATAAAATAATCCAAACTTAGTTTAATTTTAACAAGGATTAAGTCTTTAATTAAAGAAAAAAATAAATCAAAAAATTTAACTTTAAATAAATTTTTCCTAATATAGAGATGATATTATGTCAAATGGAATAATCTTTATTCAAATAATGTTCATAACCCTCGGTATGGTCGCCCTAGGTATGGTTCTTAATTATATATTAGGATTAAAAAAAGGAGTTATGAGAGATTTACGGGAAAAAGCCCTAAATCTGCAAGAACGCATGCGAAATGCTCAATTAATGGGCGATTTTCAACAATTAACACAACTACAGCGAGAATCTGTTCTATTTATGAAACAGATGATGAAAAAGCAACTTGTACCAATGTGCATTAGGTGTATGATTTTTATTGGAATTTTTATAGTTCTTGGCATTATTTATTATGATTATGATAGTGGATTGTTACCATTTCCGTTACTATTTTTTGGCAGTGGTTGGGTTGCTATTTATCTTATTTTTTCCATTAGTTTTTCTTTAATAATATTTGGGGTCCAAAAACTCTATAAAAGAATCACAGGAAAAGAAACAAGAATACAAAGTCATATGAGAGATATTATGAAAATAATTTCACCTGTACAACAAGAATCAAGTTCTTCATTCCAAATCTCTACTAGAATCCCCGCTAACAGCACATATGAATATAGAGAACAACCTTACTCTAAAAAAGAAAGAGAAGAAGAATTAAAAAGCAAATCAGATTCTTGGAAGGATCGTATTAAAAAATAAAATTTAAACACTTAATTCATTAAAATTTTACTTTTAAGATAATTTTATTTAACAATGAGACGAAATATTATTTTAAATCTAATTTTCCTTGCCCTGTTCATCATTTTTTTACTTTTATCCTTTATGATAGATTTCTTTTTTTTCATTCCAATAATTTGCTTCCTCCCATTCACTTTTAGAAAAGGAAAGTTTACCGAAAATAACCTTCATAATCTTCCAATCAAAAATACTAATTATAAGAATTTAGGAATAAGATATTGTCCACATTGCGGTGGTAAAATAACAGAACCAATAGCTAAATTTTGTTATCACTGTGGAGAACCTTTAAATAATGTTTGAAATGTGTTAGAAAATGGCAGAACAACAACTAAAAGATGATATTAAAAAACAAATGACCCTTTATTTTATATTCGCAGCTTTAATGATAGCATTGAATTATATTATTCAAAAGCTTAATCAACTGATGTTTGCCCCAGTAATTTGTCAAAATTTTGGAGATAATAGACTTTTTGAGACGTTTTATTGTTCAACTAATCCATTTAATATGCCTGAGTTAATTGGATCTATATTCGCTGTCGGTATTACATACATTATCAAGTTTTTCTTGGATAAATTTATTGTATTCAAAAAGAAGGGCACGGAATTAAGAGAAACATCAATAGAATTCTTAAAATATTTCGGATTTGCTATCTTAACTACAATTGAAAATATCGGAATCCAATTTCTATTGACTAATTATGTGAATACACCCTTAGAGATAAGCTTCATAATCGCATTATCAATAGGATATTTAACAAAATTTTTTCTGGATAGGAAATATGTTTTTAATATTGAATGATTTATTAATTACAAAATGAAATCATAATAAAATTTAATAGAACGAATGGGGTTTTAAAGTATATGTCTGATGAACGTGAAAGTCGTGAGGAAGAAGACGATAAATCAATTGTGAATGCTTTAAGTCAATTGGGGTGGGTAGAGGAAAAAGAGGAAGAAGAAGAAAGTTTAGATACAGAAGAAAATATTAAGGAACAACTTAGATTCTTTAAGGATGAGAATAAAAGATTAATAGGGGAGATCGGTGAAAAAAATGAAAAGCTTCGAGATTTAGAAGAACAAAATCAAAACTTTGAAGAACAAATCCAAAAATTATCTCGAAAAGCAGAAGATAAAGCAAACCAAAATCAAGCAATTCAAAAACTGTATCAGACGATTGAAGATAAAAATGATGAAATTGAAACTCTAAATTCTCGTCTTAATGAAGAAACAGGAAAATTAAATAAAATAATCAATGATCAAATTGAAAAAATTAAAGATTTATCAAATGAAATAGAACAAGTTCAATCTGATCAATCTGAAAGTCAAGATTTACTTAAAAAGTTGGCTGAAAAAGATGCTATAATAAGTGATTTAAAAGAACAACTTAGCTATCTTGAGAGTGATTCAATTCAAAAATCTAAATTTGAAAAACTTGAAGTTCTTTTAGAGAAAAAAGATGAAATTATAACTGAAAAAGAAAAAGAAATTTTTAAAATTGAGAATAATATAAAAGCGGCGAATCAAAAAATTCATGACCTTCAACAACAATTAGAAACCTTTAATTTAGTTAAAAAGGATTTGGAGAAAAAATCAGAACGAACTAAAGAATTAGCTATACAAATTGAAGAAATGAAACAAAAAAGTATTACTAACCAAGAATTAATTAAACATCTTGAAGAAAAATTAGAAGAAGCACATGCGAAATCAGGGAATCTTGCAGGTAAATTTGAATTAGAATTAGCTAATATTCGTAGTATACTTGATGATAAAACTCAAGAAATTAAAAACTTAAGAAAAGAAATTTCACCGTTGCAGGAAGAGTTAAAAAAAGTAAAAGAAACAAAAGAGAAGCTATTAAAAGATATTCAAACTGCCAACGATGAGAAGACAAAAAAAGAATCTGAAATTGAAGAAAAAGATAAAGAAATCATCGAATTAAAGAAAAAGATTAAACTAATGCGTCGAGATTTACAAAAAATAACATAAATATCTCTTAATTAGTTATTTAAAATAAGTTATTAAAAAAAGAGAAAAAATAAAATATAAAAATTACAATCTTATTTTTCGCGCCATTGAACACCACATGATCCACATAAATATTTTTTACCATACATACGTGGGTAATCGAGAATAATATTTCCTTTATCTACACTTTCATGGATCATATGCGGGTCATCAATACCACATTCGGGGCATTTTCTACGTCCTTCTTGCTTTTCGATCGTTAATATTGACATATCTGTTTTTCCTGGGATTCCTGGAGCCGCCCCAGAAGCTTTTACCTCTGAAATATCTTCCTTTACTTCTTCAAGAGTAACTTCCCTAACCTCTGCTTTTAATTCGGGTTGGATGGCTTTTGCTATTCTATCATCCTCATCTTCCCCTTCTAGGACAGATTCTGCTTTCAATTGCACCGCATCAGATTCTTTATAATTTTCCCCTCTTGCTAAAGCTGCTAAAAAACCTGCGTCATCACCTTCCTCAAAGATCGTTTCTTGTTGTAATCCCGCTCTATCGGCATCAATAGCTCGAGCCCACTGGCCAGCCTTAACCTTTTCAGTAGTAGTACATGCACTTCCCTGCCAGATATAAACCTTATTTCCTAAATCAGCAACATAACAATCCTCAGAGTCGAGTGATTCTTTTTTATAGGGAACTTGAATCATTTTCATGGCATTAATGTCTTCGAATTCTTCTGAAGAAACCCTATACAAAACATTTTTCCACTCTGTAAATCCTGCCCAATCTCCAGTTGTGACATCTTTAAGTAACGTTTTCGCATAATTTTTTTCAACAATTTTCATTACCCCCATTAAACTTATTACTTTCACAAATTCTTTGGATTCTTGACCTTGATCAACAGTAATAATTTTAGCAGCGCCTCCTCGTTGTTGGTCAAGAGTTCTTGCTTGAGCAGCACCCGCAGTTTTTTCATCAACAGAACACTTACTCCCGATCCATACGTATATAGTTTTCTCATCATCTAAAAGATATACATCCCCGGAAGAAAATACTGGTTTATCGATTTCTTTTAAATTTCCTTTATCAATTAAGTATAGTTTCATTTTCACCATCAATTTTTTTTAATAAAGTTATCATATTATTTTTTGAAAAATATCTTAACAACATTATAAAAATCAAATAATATATATGTATTTTTTTATTTTTACTTCAAAAATCATTAAGAGCTAAATCAATCCTTTTTACTAATTCTGGTATGTTACTTTGATCTATAGAACAATAGGCAATTCG
>JBHLOG010000042.1:0-26687 GCA_048940765.1 Promethearchaeota archaeon
TGAAGTTTTCTTAGCTATACATATGCTTATTACAGGAATTCCGTTCGTGTTAGTGTTAATTTTCACACTAAGAAAAATTAAATAATTCTAATTTTAAAGAGATTGATTATTGATTTGAATCATCTTCAATAGGTTGAAATACACCTTTTTCGATTAAATTAAGGATTGTTCCATAATCTTTTGGACTGCAAACATTATCTGGAAGGAGATATAAAGAATAGAAATAATCAAAATTATTTTCTTTCATGAAAGTTGATGCTTTTTTAACCATTTCTTTTTCACGTTGGCTTAATTTCAAATTTTTATTAACTTTGATCTGCAATGGGTATATAAATGAGACATTTAGAGTTTTTTCTACTAATTTTTCAATACTTCGAAATGGTTTAAGATTTCCTTGGAATTTTTCTAACAATTCCCCAAAGTACTTATAAATATAATAACCTAGAGATTCAACTGAATAATAAAAATTCTTTGACGGATTCTTATCCATAATAATAATTAATCTTAGATTTACAAATTCAGTCATTAAAATATTCGATTTTTGATATTCTACTTTTACAGTTCGAGAATCTTTGGCATGCTCAATTACCTCTGATCCAAAATTATGAATAGCTTGTAAAAATCCTGCTATCAGTGTAGGGTCAAGTTCTTCTCCTCCAAATGATTGGGAATAGACATCAATTCCTGATTTGGTATGGAGTACAATTATATGTCTTAAACTCATAATATCAGTGCATTTTTCTAAGATCATTTTTAATTTTTCCCTTTTTCTTGATTTGACCTTTTTGTATGTTAAATAACTTGAACCTCCAAGTATTGCCCCTCCTGTTATTGCTAATCCAATGATTAAAACAGGAAACCAATCAATACCATTGGTATTACTTTTAGAAGTAATTCGAAAAATTTGAACTTGAACTCCCGCATTAGTTTGGTTATTCCAAAAAACATAGGCAGTATAATTACCTTCTGTTGCAGATAATGAAATATTGTAAAGGAAAACACTACTATCTTTTGGTAATTCCTTTTTAATTCTGTAAATTTCCCTTCCAGAAGGATTGTATAACTTAAATGTATAATTACCATCCAAAATAGGAGTTCCTATAGAAAAATCCAATTGATTCCCCGGTTTAAACTCAGTATTAAGAGCTTTAATAGTAAATTTAATACTTGGTGATCTTGCTCTTATTTCCCAATAACTATTATTCTGAATCACTTCATTAGGAAAAATAATAAAATTACTAATATTATCTACTAAGAGCTCTGAAGTGATGTCAATATAATCTTTCAGAACTTGGATCTCATACCAATTATTCGGGTAAACAAATCTGATAGTATGACTATTCGAATACTTTTTTATTTCTGGTGTTAAAATCCATTCATTTGTTTCATTATATTTAACTTTTAATTTACCCTGTGAAACCAAAATATTATTTATGTTTAAATTGTACGAGATATTAAATTTTAATGGAGAATTAATCTTACTTTTAATATCAATATTGATCTTATTTTTATTTGGATTATAATTCACATTTGTTTTTTTTAAAAATCCTTTTCCTTGAGAACTTCCATTTGATATAGAATATGAATTTCCATCAATTTGAGCTGTCATATTGATATTTTCTGGAAAAATAGACATATTGACTTTTTGTCTTAAGGCATAGAGAAATGGAGCTCCTTGTATTCCTTCTGACCATGTACCAGTATCATAACTTGAAGTATACAATTCTGGGTGAATAGGATTAATATCATTGAAATACCAATAATATTCTGCAGCATCTTGTGGAAGCATTTGTGTGCCATTAATTATTAAATAATAATCACCTTCTGAGAGAAGGAGTGGTGAAGAAAAATTTTGATAGTACCATTTTGTCTCACTAGACATATTTAATACTGTTGACCTATATTTTGTTGCGTTTGGTTTATTCCAAATATAATCATAACCATTTATTTGAACTCTAATAGTTGTAGTTGTAGCAGGTGCACTCTCATATCCGTATAGATACACCCCATAAATAATAGTAGGTTCAGTGATATTGATTTGAACACCAAAACCTTTATTTTTTTTATAAATAAGTACAGGGTCAGTTGAATTTTCTTCCATAATCTTTGTTTCAATATTGAATTCTATATTAGTAAAATTCATCTCAACATCTTTAATATTCCAAGTTGGAGTTGGTAATGCAATATCAAGTGAATTAACAGTATAATAAATACCTTCTTTAACCGAATCTTCAAACATCTCATAATTAATATTAATATCTAAAGATGCTTCATTGTTATCTGATGCATCACTCTCATGAATATCTAATAAAATTATTAGAGAGCTTACAACAATGAAAATTAGTATTACTTTTTTTAATGCATTAAAAGATTTCATTTTGTCAACTTATTGGTTCTTATGGATAAATCTTCATATCTTATTTAAAAAATTTTTGTTTATAAAGACTAAAAATTAATATTATTAGAAATAAAATAAAAAAAATATTATTTTTAAGTAATTCTTATTTTTATTTTTCTATAAATTAGGGGTAATAGAATAATTAAAGCCAAGGTTGTTATTATTAAGAATCCAAGGTATCCAGGTATCTCTGTAGTTCCATCTTGACCACCTGAATCATCACCTACAATTATAGACCTTGTAATGCTACCAATTTGGTTACAGGTAGCAATTGCTTGAATTGTCGCTCCAACTCCAGCAGTTATATTATATTGATATGTAAATGTACTAGTACTTGGTTGACTAGTATAAGGTTGATTTATGATTGTAGAACCATTGAGTTTTATTTCTACAGATTCAATGAAGTGAGAATTCGGATTATTTACAGTGTGTTTAATGCTAACACTAAGTATTTCAGTATTAGAATCATAGCTCAAACTCATACTGGATGGATTATGTGCTTTACCACTAATAGCCATTAAGGATAAAATTCCAATAAAGAAGATTGCAAAGTTATAAAGAATTCTTTTTTTAGTCATCTCTAACATCTTTGATTTTTTTATCTAATTTTTTAAAAAAGGATTATGATTTAGTATTTAATATTTTTCATTAAAAAATAAAAGAAAATGTTATTTTAGAGAAGTAAGAAATTTCTTATTATTTATCTCAAAGCTTTTAATCTCAATTTTAAAGTTCAATAGGAGTGTACTTATCTATTGTTTCTTTACCACGTTCAATGTAAAAAAATTTAGTTGTTTTTGGGTTTAATTCGTGTTTTAATATATTAAGAGCTTTTAATCCTTTTTGAAACTCATCACATATAAAAAAATCTACACTCACATATCCATGTTCTGGCCATGTATGAATGGCAGCATGACTAGTTTCTAATATTGCAACCATACTATATCCATATGGTTGATAATTATGATTATAGATATCAATTATTGTTAATTGTGCTAGTTTAAGAGAATCCAAAAATGCTTGAAATATTATTTTATTGTCCATGAGTAGTGTTTCTGAAGCAAATCGCATTTCTCCTATAAAATGATATCCAATGGGACGAAAAAGTAAAGATCTTCCATCCTTAATTTCAGAAGTATAAATAGGCTGTGAATCATAATTATAGGTTAATTCTGGGTTTATTGGAGTTACTGATTGTAAATAATAAAGATGACTAAATTGCCCTAAAATACTTGCCCCTATGTAATGATTGAAATTGGGGAGCATTTCCTTAAGAATAAATCCATGATCTAATATTGATAATTGCACGTTCATTGTTTCTTCTGGAGGTTTATTTCCAAAACAAAGCAGGCATTTTTTTCCTATTATTGGATAAATTTTTCCATTTACCTTAACATTTAATTTTAAAACATCCCTAGCTCTTTTTAAAAATAAGCGTAATCCCTCATTTGTATAGGGAGGATCCATTACAACAACATCATAATAATTCTGGATATTTTCTGGACATGGATCTCTTAAATCATGATGGACTATATTATAATTTTTTAATGATAATTCTAATATGGATTTAGAAAGAAAATCCAAAATTCGCTCATCAATATCCAATACTGTTATCTCTTTAGCTAATCCTGTCAATGCAACTACCAACGATGTTGTATCGTCATCACCAAGGAAAATTATTTTTCTTCCTTCAACATCCCCTTTTTTAAGTAAATATATTAGTCTTTTTAGAATCGTATGAAAATTCGCATGAGATTGATCCAAAGCGTATTCTGCTGTTGGTCGATTCTTAATATAATTCTCAATTTTCTTTAAATAAGGAAATGTTTCAAGAATTTCATTCAATTCAATATGTAATTTATCAGGAAACGGTTCATAATCAAGAACTAAATTTAAGTTTTGTTCTACCCATTTTTTTCCTTTTTCTCCAAGAGAATTACTTTTTTCGATTATACCCGCTTTAACTAGTTCATTTCTAGCAGCAGCAAGAGCAGGGATAGCGATTTCAGTTTTTTGTGAAACTTTTTTGTTTTTAAGAGAAGGGAAGCGATACATAGTTAAAAGAATTGATCTAATACCCTCAAGACCCTCAGCTAATTTTGCTCTATTGGCAACGGTTATAAGCAATTTTTCTGTTTTAGTGTCCATGATCTAATTATTTCTATAAGGAAAAAGGCATTATGATTTTAATTATTCTAATAGAATTTATTACAGAATCGTTAATAATGTTTTCTTTTCTATTTTTACTCTTTTCATCCATATTGGCAATATAATAAATAATTTATTGGGGCTAAAATGGAAAAATTCTAGAAATAAAATAATGTGAATATAAGCTTCTTGAATCATAAGATCAAGTTTATAAATTGTAGGATCTAAAATATCATAGATTTCAAGTTAAAAAAAAACCTAATTATGACGGATTTAAATGATATCGGATATTATGAAATTTCCGATTTTCCTAAAATAAGAATTCCAACATTAGATTTCCTTGCATTAGGAGATAATAAGCATTATGTAAAAGGGTTAATTGAAGTTGATGTCACAACGGGAAGGAACAAAATTCGAGAGCATGAGAAAAATACAGGCAAGAAATTATCTTTTACAGCTTGGCTTCTTAAGTGTATTGGACAAGCTGCTAGTGAATTTAAGGAAGTTCATTCCATGATGATGGGAAAAAATAAAATCATCAAATTTTATGATGTTGATATTTCGATAACGGTTGAAAGAACAGTTAATGATGTGAAAACACCAATACCTCTTGTTATTAGAAAAGCTAATAAAAAAACTGTTAAACAAATTAATGATGAAATAAGAAATGCAAAATCTGAACCCATAAGTGGAGCAACTATACTGGGAGAACATGATATAAAAAGTAAAGTAAACTCTTATCTTTCTTTACCAAAATTTTTTAGACGATTTTTAATAAAGAGAAAATTAAAAGATCCCTTCAAAGTAAAACAACTTATGGGAACCATTATAGTTTCTTCCGTAGGAATGTTTGGAAAGCTGCATGGATGGCCAATTCCTACTACTAATCATCCGCTAGCTTTTGGAGTAGGAGGAATCACAAAAAAGCCAGGAGTTATTGATGATAAGATTGAAATCCGAGAATATCTAACTATGACTGTCTTATTTAATCATGATGTTGTTGATGATGCTCCTGCCACTCGATTTATATCTCATTTGGGTGAATTGATAGAAAGCGGATTTGGCTTACTTAACCTAGAATCTTTTATTTTCTTTTAATCACTCATGAAATATTGTTATAACAAGATTTGAAAAAATTTATAAAAATTATTTTTGCAGTCATAAAAAAAGATAACAGATTATAAAAATATATGTCAAAAACCGATTTTTATGATTTTTATTTTGTCAAATTAGTTGCTAAGAATCTAATAATTATTTGAGATTTATTATTAGTCAAAAGATTTTAATTAAACAAAATTTTATTTTAGGGAAGTTAATGTTTAATATTTATTCTACTTTGAAAAAAGAATGCTATAATTAAGAATAATGATCATTAAGTAGATGATCTATTCATATGTATTACTAATTTTAAAAAGAAATCTTCCACACCAGTACCTAATTTTGCACTTGTCTCAAAATATCCGCATGCACCTAAAAATTTTTTAAGTTTATCACAATCTTCTTGTTCAATTACTTTTTTTTCAGGATTTATTAAATCAAGCTTATTTCCAACAAGTACACTTGAAAAACTCTTTATAACTTTATCTATTTCATTTTTCCAATTGTAAAGATTTTCAAATGTCTTTTTATGTGTTAAATCGTAGACATATACTATTCCCTTTGCACCTTTGTAAAATTCACGTCTAACCCATTTAAAATGTTCCTGTCCTGCTAAATCCCATATCTGTAAAGTTATTAAGGCTTGAATTTTAGGTATTTTGATCCGTTTTACAAAGAAGTTAGATCCTATAGTAGTTGTTATATTTGGGGTAAATCTCCTTTCTAAATATTGGTGAAGTAAACTAGTTTTACCTACTCCAAAATCTCCCACTATACAAATTTTAAATAAAGGAATTTTTGACCCCTTCTGTTATATTACTAATTAAAATTAATGCGAAATTAATTTTATAATTTTACACTAATATAGTAATTAGTTAATAAGAATAAAAATTTGGTTGTTAGAATTTTTTTTTCATCCAAATTATGTATTGAATTCTTGTGAATAAAAGAATTCCTGCCAATAATAAGGCTATACCAATAGATAATAATAATGGAGAAGCAATTTCTGGTGAATTTGAATAAAGTACAAGCCAAATTGTTATGATAAAAACAGCAATAATTATTATAATTGAAGCGAGATTTCTAAACTTCTTATCAAATTTATCCAATTCATTCATTTTCAAAGAGTTAATAATTAAATGTTTTTATTTAAAATTCAAATTAGATCTTATATAATTATTAATAGAAGTAAAAAAATATTTAGAAGTTCTTTGAATTATCCAAATTGTAGGAAATTAAATCCATCCTTTGAAATTAATATAGTATATGATAATAAATGTCCAAAAACGGGATTTTTAACTGGTTTTGGATTTTCTACTTTAATATATAGCCATTTTACTGGTAATTTTTCTTTATTTGATACAGGTGGAAATGCTAATATTTTAATCCATAATATCAAGAAATTCAATTTTGATATAACAGCCATAAAGAACGTTATAATTTCTCACAATCACCATGATCATGCTGGAGGTTTAAAAGGAATACTTCAAATTAATCCAAATATGCAGATTTATGTTCCATTTAATGATTTGAAATCTTTTTCTATGAATTTTCCTAATAAAAAAATTCACGGTATTCTAGAATTAACAGAAATAGAAAAAAATCTTATGAGTTCGGGTCAAATTAAAGGATCATTTATTTCAGAGCAGTCAGTTTTTCTAAAGACTAAAGAAAATGAACTAATAATATTAGTAGGATGTACTCATCCCGGTTTAGAAAATTTTATCATTAAAGCTCAAAATATTACTAAAATAAAGGCCATAATTGGCGGATTTCATGGTTTTAGAAAATTTTTATATTTAAAAGGCATTAATTTTATAGGACCATGTCATTGTTCAAGCTATACAAATTCAATAAAAGAAACATTTCCAGATCAATTTAAACGAATTTGCCTTGGAGATAAATTCCTCTTTTGAAAATACCAAATCTTATATTAATAAATAAAATAAACAAAGTTAAAAAAACTGAATTAGGGGAAGTAATTAGAAAGAAAGATACAAGAATCTTTTTTAGATATCTCCTCATAATATGTTTAGGATTTAAATAAAATTTAATTTAATCTTAATGAATGTATTTTAAAATTTAAGTATCAATCGATATTGAAAATTCATATTGAAATAGTTATCTATAAGTGGATTGGTTAATTTATTATCATAATTTCATGTCAAAAAACAATTCTGAATCATTAAAATACAAACTAAAATTACAGGTTAATAATTTAATAACTATTTATGAACAAAAAGCACAATGTGGGATTTTTTTTAAACTCAGCCAAAAAAAATCACCTTTAGAAATTATTGGTGTTTTAGATTTTTTAAAATATAAGATAAAAAAATGGAATAATACCAACATTTTTAGTTATAAAGGGAATCTATTCCGCGAAAATCCTGTACTTGTAATTGGCTCTAGAGATTTTGAAGAAGCAATAAGCATAATGATATACATGTTCCTATCCAATATTATAGATAATGAATATGAATTTGGAAATTTTATGGAAATAATTGGCTCTTCTGTTGATATTGAATACTATTTAAGACAAGATTTTTCTAAAAATATAGAAAAAGGATATCCAGATGATTCAGATTTAGAATTAGAACTTAAAAATCATTTAAATTCGTTTTTTAAAAATAATAATTCTCCTAAGGAAGTAAATTAGAATTCTGAATTTATGCAATTTTAAGTTCCTTTTTTAATATTTCGCGAAAGATATAATAGAAATATTAAAACTGGGATTCCCAATATGACCAAAAATATATGAATTCCATAAATGTAGACTTCTACAGCGTAACCTGCAATTATTGGGGTTAAACCAAAACCTATTCCTACTAAGATTTCATTTATTGTTGAATATTTCGATGTGTTTTGTGCTGTTCCATATTCGAGCATTATTTTCAGTCCAACTCCATGAATGAAACCTAAAAATAACCCAACTATTACAGTTATTATTGAAATAATCCATATATTTTCAGTAAGAAAAATTAAGAATGCCATCAAAGCAACTACAATAATCCCTACCAATGAGGCTATTTTTCTGCTATAGATCTTCATTGAATTTATCCAAGTTAATCCTAAAAGTTGCATGAATTGAATTCCACATTGTATGAGATAAGTAAAATAAGAGGGGTGTTCAAAAGCTTTTAAAATTATTGGGTATCCAAAAATAAAAATTGACTTCGATATTGCTAAAAAAGTTATACCTACCCATGAAAAAAGCACGGGGTATACGATCATTGGAGTATTTGAATTGACTATTAAATCTTGTTCTATATCTAAGTGAGAAAGTGGATCTTCTGATTGATAAATCACAATTTCTTTTGAAATCTCTAAATTCTTTTCACTTTTTATAAAGAAACTCACAGGTATTAAGAGGAATGATATTAACCAAGAAGTTAACATTGCAAAATAATCACTCCACGAAAATGCCCATAAAAAACCGATAAGAAGCCCACTAATGAACCCTGAATTCCATGAGAAGTTAAAAGCAGCGAAATTTTTCTTGGATTTTTCAAAACTACTTACTTTTTGCCACTTACTTAATAAAGTAAGACAATTAGGCCAAAACAATCCCATTGTTAATCCAAGTAAAATACGACACATAATCAAAAACCAAGCTTCAGGAATTAATATTTGAAATCCAGTTAATATTGGCGTTAAAATACAGTTTAAAATAAGGGCTTTTCGAATTCCTAAAAATTTATTTGTAATAAATTGACCTAAAATAGGAGCAAAAATGTAGCTTATTGCCCCTGCTGAACTTATAAAACCTAATACACTTTCTTTTATACCGATATCAAAATAAAGGTAATTTTGCAAAGCTCTTTCAAAAATGGATACATAAAACAATCTAATAAATCCAAGTAAAAATATAGGCCAAGTTCGATAATATAATGAGGATTGCTCCGAGGTTGACATATTCTTAATCTTTTTTCTGTTATTGAAAAAATGAAATAGTACATGACTCATATATTTTCTGAAAAATCAAAAAAACAAGTTCTGTTAGATCTTTATCTATTTTCTTAACTTTGGAATAAACATTGGTACTGTTTTTTTATAATCCTCATAATCCTTACCGAATTCTCTAATTAATTCTTTCTCCTCTTTCCACGAAATAAGAAAATTCAAAAAAATTACTATTGGAGTGAGAATTAATGAAAGAAATGACGATAATAGAATGGAAATTCCTATATGTGCCAAAATTCCTCCAAAATATTGTGGATGACGTATTACAGAATATAATCCTGAACTTATTACTTTTTCAGCTCTATGCGTTTCTGCAACTTTTAATGATGTTTCTTTAACACTTCCAATTCCAAACCAAGCACCCACCAAGATAAAAGGTATAGAAATTATAAGATGGAATAGTGGAATAGAAAGATTGAGAATTGGAATTAAAAAAATTAGATTTTGAAAAAGTGGAATTGAAAATCGAGGTTGAGGCGAAAACCAAACTCCAAACCAAAAAAGAAAAAAGCCCCATCCTGAAACCATACCAAGAATATCTCCAATTTTAGTACCTTTTTCCTTTCCATGCTTTTTTTGGAGTTTTATATGTTCAACTGATAAAAAATGGACTGGTACCATGAAACACATACCTAAAATCGATAAATTAAACCATAAACACATTTATGCTTTTACTTATATCAATTGATATTTAATTTTATCTATTTAATTAATTAGTTTTAATTTAAACTCATATCAATGGATTTTCGAACCAGACTACTGAAATGAACACAAACCCTAAAGTATGAAATTCTTCGCAATTTGCGATAATATCGATATCTCCATCACAATCAATATCACCAAATAAACACTGGTCCCATTTCTCACCATTATACGTTCCAATTCCAATAAATCCGTCACCCCACTTAATTACATGAGTTTCCCATTCAGCACTTAAAGGATCTGTCCCAGAATATTCCATCCAAAAAACTGCAGCTTTAGAATTTGGGAGCGACCCATCATAATGGATTAGCATTCCTATAATATCCGGTTTTGTATCGTTATTAATATCCTCTATCTTAATGGGTCTTGCACGCCAACGAGTTTCTGGAGCTTTCAAGACTGTAATTAATTCCCAAGAACTAAGATTTTGAGGATTTTTAAATATATAAATATGATTTTTCGTATGCACGATAATTTCAGGAAACCCATCTTCTGTAAAATCATAAAGAGTAACTTGTTCTTTACTATAGAATTCAGATCCTTGATAAATAATTCGTTTCGGCCAAGGTTCCATTTGAATAAGATTTCCAGGACCGGGATTCTCATACCAAATAATTTTTTCATTTGCATTAGTAGTGTCCCAATCTGAATTGCATAGTGTGATATCATCATCACCATCTTGGTCGATATCTCCGAATACGAAACCATGACCACTCTCTAAATCAGGATCAATATTATGAATTTTCCATAAAGAAAGATTACGAAGGTTTCCTAAAGTCGGTGCTTCAATCCACTTCAATCCCGCTCGTGGATTTGTTCCTCTTCCTCCAATAACAATATCCGTAGCATTGTCCATATTAATATCATAACTTCTAACATAATGAAATTGCCCCGCATCCCTTGTTCCTTTTATATCAGAAGTTTTTTCCCAAGCAGACGGATTTTCGGCATTTTCTGGATTTGGTCCCCATATTATAAGTACCCCCGAGTGAGAGAAGAATTCAGATCCATGAGCAACGACTACATCATAATTTCCATCTCCATCGAAATCTCCAAATGCAGCATTTTCGGCATTATCTACGGTTCCAATCGTTATAGCGGGCCAACTATTTTTAACATTGGAAATACCAGGATGGAAAGCAATGCGAATTTTCCCATCCCATTCATAATTTGTTAAGTAATCAAGAAATCCATCGTTATTTACATCTGCAGCATCGAGTCCGTTGGGAAGTAAAAATCCCGGATTATCAATCTTATGCATTATCCATACTTGTGAAGCATTTCTAGGATTCAAAGTTCCTCGATAAAAGAATCCAAAAGGAACAGTTATAGAAATTATTATTAAAGCAATTATAACACGTGAAACACGTTGATATTTTTCAATAATTATGGGAGTAATTAAATATCCCAAAAGATACCCCGCTAATATTATAGAGATGCAAATGGAAAGTCCGTATTGTTTTGAGATAATAGTTATAATTATGAATATACCTATAATAATTGGAGTGAGCCTTAAAGATAACTTTCTTTCTCTCTTAAAAGACGATAATTTTGTTAATCTTTTCCTAATTATTATAAATAAGAAAGCTGGTATCCCAATAATAATGAAAATACCAATAGCAGTAAATATTATAAAATTTAATAAATTTTTATTTAGTGTAAAATCAATAAGTCCGAGAATTATAATTATTATTGAGGATATGTTTAAAACTAAAAAGAGCAGACCCATCGAATCCCAGAGATTTTTAAACCTCAACTTTGACTTTTTAAGCATGATCTTCATAAATGTATCATAAAAGTCTTATTATCTTTATTGTCTTCAACATTTTTGAAAAATCTGTTTTTTCAGGATCATCTAATTTTGGATTCCAGCCAAATAATAGCTTTGCTGACCTTTTATGATTAATGACATACCATTTAATGATAGAAATCATTTCTTTTTCATCTATTACGAATTCCACTCGAGGTTTAAAAAAGTGAAAGCCATGTCGTACCTTGACTTCATCGGGATTAGCATGTATATTTTTTATCCAGCCAGCATCTTCACCCCTTCCAGAAAAAATAGTTATTACTCCATCAATCCAGTGATATTCTAATGGAGTTCTTCTTTTTTTCCCAGTTATCCTTCCTTTTGTTGTTAAAATAAGAAAAATTCTTCCAAAACCTAATAATGGTAAGATTCCCGATCTATAAAAAGGAAGGACAATGTATTTATTTATTCTTTTATATTTTCTTAATGTTTTGATTCTCACTTTTTCATCAGGATGAATAAGATTATAAAGTGCTGAACCAACTCGAGGTAGTTCTTCAATATTACCATTAGGACTATTATTTAACATTTCAGCTATTTTATCTTTCTTACTTTACTTTTGTAAATATTAAATTTAAAATTAAAATTTATGTTGATTGTCTAAGATTATTTAATGTTTTAAATTGATTAGTATTTGAAGAGAATATCTATTTAGGTTAGGCTTGATTAAGTATATGTAAAAAATTTATCCATAAACTTATTATAAAGAAATACTTATATTCCATAATCCCAACTTTTTAGGTTTTATCAATGGGAAAAGGAACAGTAAAGTGGTTTAACAAAAAAAAGGGCTATGGGTTTATTACTCCTGATGATGGATCTCCTGATATCTTTGTCCATTACTCCGCTATAAAAGGCGAAGAAGGAGAATTCAAAATAATTTATGAAGGAGATATCGTGGAATATGAAACTATTCAGGGTCAAAAAGGACCACAAGCTAATGAAGTTAAAGTCATAGAAAAAGGTCCTCGGGTAAGCACTCAAAGCCGGAAATCTTTTTATTAATAAGTTTTATTATTAATTAAAAAAAAGAGTAAATAGTTTAAATATCAGGAATTTTGCAAGATAAGAAATATTTAAAAATAAGGTCATAAACTTCTTTTTATTAATATTTTACATCTTACAGATTCCCTTTTTTTTATTATTAAAATAAACAAAAAAATACTATAAATGTTCTTTTTTAACCTTTAATTAAATAATAAGAAAATGATAAAGAAATGGAATTTATTCTATTCTTTTTTATAATTCTTTCCTATGCTGAAAGCTTTACCAATATCGGCAGATAATTTCCAATAAAAACGATCATTTGAATATAATATTGGATTTAATTTTCGAATATCTGGTAATTCATTTGTTATATAATATTCGTCAGCATAAGCATGCATAATTTGTCCGATGAAAATTTCATGGCATTTTTCTGCACCAGTGATTTTTTTAGTATTTATTGTTTTAATGACCTTACATTCAAGGTTTAATGGAGCATGGGTTATCATTGGCGCGGTTTTCAATTCTCCATAAAAAATCTCAAATATTTCTGATTTATCAACCTCCTTGCCTGAATGTATTCCACAGTAATCAGTAACTTCAATCATGCCTTCTGAGGGGGTATTAACACTGAATGTTTTATTTTCTTTTATTCCAATATTAGTATAATGAGTTTCATAGGAAGCAATTGAGATCAACGGGGGTTTTTCTTCTACTATACCCACATATGCTAATGGTTCAAAATTTGGTTTTCCATTTACTTTTGCACCGATAAGTACAACGGGCATAGGATATAAATGTGGTCCAATCTTAATTTTGTTTTTTGCCATTTTATTACAATAGGATTTTTATAATTTATGTATTCAATTGGTTTAATTTAAAGATTTTTCCTTTATACAATAAATTTCATTATGATATTACTTAACGACAAAATTATTGATTTCAAGAATGTAAACTTAAGATTACGTGGTATAGACTTCATTTTCATTTAAAAGAACTGCATTTTCAAATGTATCAGTAAACCATTTCGGGTTATCTGTATGTACTGGAATTATTACTTCAGGATCAATAATCTCTATAGCTTTAATCAAATCAGATTTTGAGGCATGGCCAGAAGCATGATAGCCCTTCATAAAATTAGGTTTAAGCCTATCACCATCTTCAATTATTTCAAATCCAAATATTTCAAGGTTAAGATGTTTTAACCAGTTATATAACCTGATAAAGTCAAACTCGCTCTCTTCCTCAAATGCTTCCGACGAAGAATATATATAAGTTCCTTGTTTTGGTTTGATATCCAATAGATTCTTTAAATCAAATAGAGAAAAACAAATGATATATTTATCCTGCTCTTTAGAAATTTCAATAGGGTCAATATATTTTACTTCGGAATCCTCATTTAGCATTAACTTTTCCCAAGTTTGCTTAATACTTTTTAATTCTCCATATACCAAGAGATTTTCTACTTTTTTTACGCTTTCTGCTTTTGCAAGTGCATTTAGTAGGTATATATCTTTAGCACTGACAACCAGAGATCTTCCTATTTTTTTTGCTATTTGATTAAAAATTTCTAATCTTTCAAAATTACGGGCCGTAAAATCCGCTACTATCAATCCTTTTGCTTCTTCTGCTGTTTTTATACAGTTTTCATATACTATATCTTCTGATTCATCAATGTCTTCTCTTCCAGCCCTAGTTCCTTCAATTATAAGAATAGAGGCATCTTTAGCGTTTTTAAAAAAATCTTCACTTTTTTTTCCTTGTTTTCCGTGTAAACGAAAATCCCCTGTATAAGCAACAGTACTATCTCCATAAATTAAATAACCTGTTGCCCCATATATTGAATGATCTACTTCAAATGCTTTTATTTTCATCTCAAAAGAACCATTTTTTATATTAGAAATCGTTCCTTCAATAAATTTTTTTCTGGGCTTAACACATCTATTAAAAAAATTATCAAATGATTCTGTAAAATCATCAATACATATCAAATCTCTACATATTTCCTTACCTCTGTCAGTTTCTAGAACTCTACCATTATCTTTTGGATTTTTAGGTGAATAGTATGCAACATCAGAACCGAGTTTAGCAGAAGTAGTATCTAACATACCTTTAAGAAGTAATAATGTTGGCGCAGAGCTTATAATAGGGTAATCCGGCTTTAATAATCCAATATTACCACAATGATCCATATGAGCATGACTAATTACTACTCCCTCTACATTTAAAGAGCGGAAAAGGGAGATATCTAAATCTGATGGAATTAAATCTTTTCGATAGATATTGAGTTTAGGAATTAAGTTTAGATGGATTAGATCATAGATTCCTCTGGAAGATCTAGGGAGAAGATATTCTTGAAAAAAATAACCATATTTTTTAAAATTCATTCCGAAATCTAGAAATATTCCTTTATCATTCTCTTCTAAAAATATCTTATTTCCTCCAATAGTATCATTACCATCAAATATTTGTATAGAAGTCATCTTTTAGAAAGAATTTTTTCCATGTATCTTTTGTAAGATTAATTTTTAATAAAACATTTTTCACAGAATACTTTATCTACAATTTTATAGAAATTATATAAAGATATTGTTCTTTTATTCTATGAATTAATTTAATTGACTTCTTATATAATTTTTATTAACTTTAAAAGAAATTATAATTTTAATTCAAAAAATTTCGCATTTTCAAATGGATTATAACGATATGCTGGGATTTCTTTGAAGCCTAGAGCAATATATAATTTAATAGCATCTTTCATAAAGGGTAGGGTATCCAAACGCATATATTTATAACCAATTTGTTTCGATTTTTGGATTATTTCTTTTGATAAAATTTTTCCAATATTTTTTTTACGAAATTTTGGACGTACATATAATCTTTTCATTTCACATTTTTCATCTTCAAATTTTCTTAAACCTACACATCCAGCTAGTTCATCGTTATAAAATGCCAATAATATACATCCATCTGGGGGAGCATAATCACCAGGTAACTTCTTTAATTCTTCCTCGAAATCTTGAAAATCCAAATCAAAATCTAAGCAATTGGCATACTCCATGAAAAGTTCACGGATCAAATTTATGTGTTCTTCAGAGGTAGCTTGCTTTATTACTAACATCTTTAATCTATTAATAATAATTATAAGATTCCTTTAAATTAAAAAACAATACTTTAAATAAGAATTACCAATAGAAGAAGACATGATTCAAAATAACCAAGAACAATCTATTAATTATTCGAAATGGCTCGAGTATGTAATATTCTTACTTTTTCTATTAGGTCCGTTGACTGGAAACATAATTAATGTGTTATTTGGTGTTCTTTCAGCTGATTTCAATGTTAGCTCTGATGATATATTAACCGCAATTCCTGCATTTATGTTCCCGTTTGCATTTACTCAACTATTTTCTGGGGCAATATCTGATGTTAAGGGTAGAATTCCAATATTAATCTTAGGGTTAATAATATTTATGATCGCGATGATAACTGCTGCACTATCATTTAATCTCGAGATGTATATAATTGCTAATATATTAGGAGGAATAGGATTTGGTTTTATTAATCCGGTTCTTATAGCATTAATAACTGATATTAATCTCCCACAAAATATTCCAAAGAAATTGGGATACCTTGGTGCTAGCGCAAATTTGGGAGTTGGATTAGGTCCTTTAATTGCCTCTCAATTGATTTTAATAGGATGGCAGTCAATTTATATATTATTTATAGTAATAACTGGTTTTTGTTTAATTTATTTTAGTATAACTAAAAGACCATCTCAAGAAATTTATGAAGATTCAGGAATTCACAACTTACTAAGACAAATTTCAATAGAATGGCGTAGATTACCAGTAATTCTAATGATATTGTCTAGTTTTTTAATCGCGTATACTTATATTGCTATAAATATCTGGACATCGAAAACCTTAGCACATATAGTAAATGAAACTTTAATTGGATTAGTTCTGGGATTAGCGGGACTTGGAGCAGCAATAACAGGAATTTTAACAGGGAATTTGATAAAAAGAAAGGGCGTTAAGATTCCTTTATTTACGGGCTTATTAATATTAATTTGTGCAATCATAAGTTTATTACTTGTTGGAGATATTACAAATCCTAATAGATTTATATTTTTAGTTCCTGGTTGGATTTTGGCAGGATTTTCAGGAGGAATACTTTTTACTTTAATAACGTATTATAGTCAAGTATTATCCCCAAAAAGACGCGGAGTTTTAGCGGGATCATTAACAACAGGTTATTTTACAGGTATTGCCTTAGTTCCAACGACACTTGCACCATTCTCAATCATATTTGGGATCACTGGAGTCTATATAGCAATATTAGTTATTTCAATGTTTTTCCTAATAGTGACTTTCCTATTATATATTTTAGCTAAAGGTGAATTTTCAGAGCAATCGACACCCTTACGCCCAAAATGAAGTTAATTGTAAGTTATTATAGTTTTAAATTGAAAAAATTGCTAATACTTGAACTCTTTTTTAAGTCTTTTTTCTTTTACTTCTAAAGATTCCTTTTCCTTCCTTATTATACTAAAAACATCTCTTTTATTCTCACTAGCTTTAAGAGCTTTATCTAACTCTTCTTCTAATTCATCGTCAGAAATATTTTTATCATTCACAATTATAAAAAGAAAAAAGTTAATATAAATTCATTTTAGTTTTTTAAGATTTTACCATTATCAACATCATTTTAAACTTTTCCAGAGCTTTTAATGCATGTGGTTGATTTGCTGGCATTATTATCATTTGACCTTGTTTTACCACAAATTTTTCACCGGAGATTTTTATCTCAGCTTCTCCATCAAAAATGTAGACAAGAGCATCAAATGGGGCTGTATGTTCGCTTAAACCTTCTCCTTTATCAAAAGAAAATAATGTTACTGTACCAACATCTTTATTTATTAAAGTTCGGCTAACAATGGATCCTTTTTGATATTCTAATAGTTTTTCTAAATCCAAAACTTTCTTCCTGATATCTTTATCACTCATAAAATTCCCTATTGCGTATATAAATTATTTTATAACAGTATTAAGGTAGAATTTAATATAAAATTAAATCTGAACATGTTTAAGAAAATGAATTTCTAATATTTCTTAAATAAGAATAATCTTAAAATAAAGAGGAAGTGTATAATTCTAATATTTTACATTTCTAAGGGTAACCGCCATTCTCTTCCACATGAACCACATTTGTATTTCTTTCCATACATCTTTGGATAAGCAGAGATTAGGTGATCTCTATCAATCAATTCATGAATTAACAGTTTATTGGTATTCCCACAAATTGGACATTCCCTTCTTGATATCCCCTCTACAATTGGTCCTTTGCCTAGTTCTAAAGAAACAGTATCTTGATAATGGAAAGGTTCTGAAATAACCTCTTTCTTCATTTGAGTTGTAGGTTTAGTTTGTTCAATAGGTTTTATTTCTTTTTGAACCGGTGAAGCAGAAATTTCTTCATATATAATTCCTGATTCTTTAAGTTTCATAATCTCTATTTCTAAGTCTGTAATTCTATTCTTAAGAGTCTGGTTTTCTTTCATTAAATCCTCAATAATTTTTTCATATTCTACAATGGTTGAGTCTCTTTCATCAATTTTTCGTTCACTCATTTTTACTAAACGTTTAGTCTATATTATAAAGCTCAAAGAGCTTATTAAAATTATAATAGTATTTTCACTAAAAAACTTAAGTGAATATAGAAAATGTTATAGCAAAAAAGATTTTTAAACTTTTAATTTATTTATTTCTATATTATTAGATTGTACTTAAGAGAGAATGTAATGCAGTTATTTAACATTTGTGAAAAGGGAGAATTGATTAAGATAGACGGGTTAGATTTTGAAGAGAATAATGTTTATCTGATTGATGATGAAGAAAAGAACACAATTTATATTTGGGTTGGTTCAACAGTTCCTCAATCAAAAAAAGATATTACAGCAGATATTGCAAGAAAGATAGATAAAGAGCGTGGTGGATCTGCAAAAATACTCATTATGAAACAAAAAAGAGAGTATGGGTCATTTTTAGCTATGATGCCTGACCTAAAAAAGGGACTTATTCCAGGAAAGACAATTAAAAGGAGGCCTGAATTTGTATTTGAGACACCTCCCGAACATATTGCATCTATTGGATTAGACGGACTTCCAGAAGAAAGAGAAATTAAAACTGAAACAAGAATAATAAATTGGCTCCAACAAATTAAAGAACATCGAAAGTTTGAATCGTTGAAAAAGTCAAAGGAAAGTGAAGAAGTCATAAAATTTGTTCAGTTTGAACAACCTTTAGATAAAATAGAAAGTAAACCAGAAATAATAAAAAAAAGACCAGAAGAAAAAATTAAGGAGGAACTTGAAGAGCCTGATCTTAAAACACAAATACGAGAAGCTGCTTACTTTCTTTCTTTAGATAGATACTCCTACAATGATTTATGTTGGATGTTAGCTGAAAAAATTCAAAAAATAAATCTTGATATGCCTTCTATTGAAGACATTAAAAAAAAAGCTGAACAAGTCTTTGATTCAAGTTGTACTTACGATGAGCTTTGTTGGTTAAATGCAGAAATGGACATCTTAACTAAAAAAAGCTTTCTTGAAAAGAAGAAAAAGATTTTTAATTATTAAATAAAGTAAAATAGATAATTTTATATATTTCTAAATATTAGTTTTCTGATAATTCTTTAATAAAAATTAATAAATTTTAGGTGTAATTTCCTTGGAAGATAGTAAAAAGTTAACTGATGAACAATTTTGGAAAAAGAAAATAAGGGAGCATTGGAAAGTGTTTATTGGTATGATTATTGCAGGAGTATGTGCTGCTATTGGCGCACTTTTAGTGTTAATTTGGTTTATAGATACAAGTCCTATTGGTGCTTATGGTAGCGCAACAATTGATCAATGGAAATTAGATTGGATTGTTGGATTTATTATCCTCATAATTCTATGGGAACTTTTATTTGTTGGTGTTCCAGCAGGATTATTCTTCGGGGTAGGAGGATATTTATGGTGGCGAAGGTTAACTGCTGAAGAAAAACAAGAATTCAAAGATAGAGAAAAGAAAGAAAAACATAGAGCAAGAGATGCAGGTGGAAGCGGTGGTTTCGGTTTCCTCATGTTTATTGCGTATTGTATTTATATTGCAGTAGATGGTAATTATCGTACTCAATTTGGTGATTTGCCATATACTTATTGGTTATCATCATGGTTCTTGACATTAATGTGGATTTTGATTGTATTAGGAATCCCTGCTGCAATCATACTGATTATTGTATACTTTAAAGTATGGCGTAAAAAATCAGAATAACTAAATACTTCTTTTTTTTTTATAAAAAGTGAAAAAAATAGTTTAAAAATAAATATCTAAATTTTTGGCTGAAAAATCTTTTTCTTTATTAATTGAAGTATTATTTCAGCATCTTTTGCATCAAATTCTTTTCTTATGGAAAGTAAATTAGTTACAATGAAATAGTCCACATTTTTTTTTTTCATTATTGCTTTAGCTCTATTTACCATAGATTTCTCAACAGAATTAAGTTTCACATCTTTTTTTATTATTTGTAAGCGATATATTAAGGAAGCCTGTAAGTGCAATTCTAGTAAATCTCTAATACCTACAAATTGATCAATATTTCCTTTGAAGTCTTCGAGTAATTTTCCATATTTATTATCAATATCATAAGAAAGTGTTTTAATTGATTCTAAGAAATCATGGGAAGGACTTTCTTTCATAATAAGTAAAATTCTAAAATTCCTTAATTCTGACATTAAAACCTTTGATTGATGATATTCTAATTTGATTGTTTGAGATTGTTCACCAGAACCCGTAAGTTCAATTCCAAATGTTCGAATAGCTTCAAGAAATCCTGTAATTAAAGAAGCATCAATAGATTTTGCAGTAAACACTTGTTCATAAATATTTAATCCTGACTTTTTATGGATTATTATAAAGTACTCAAGATTTAACATATCAATGTATTTATTAAATATTTTTTGTCTATGTTCTTCACGTTTTCTTTTACTATTTTTAGCAAGTTTATAAGATGTGAAGCTGACAATAGAAATACCTGCAACTACTCCTACAATTATAACAAGTAACATTGGATCCAAAACAAATGGAACAGTTATTAAAAATTCTTTACTTATTAAACCAGCAGCAGTTTGGTTATGCCAAAAGATGTAGGCTTCATAACTTCCTTCATATGGATTAGAAGGAAGCTGATAACTAATAACTAAATCCTCTGTTTTGATTGAATCTATAATGTAAATTGTATCTGGTTGAGCTAGAAATCCTAATGGATTGATTAGCCGAAAAGTAATATTTCCAGGAGAAATTGGGGCAACAATTGAAAATTGTATTTCTTGACCTGGACCGAATTCAGTCTGTGGAAAATTCATATTTAACCCAACATTCGGAGAATAGGCAATAATCCTCCATTCAGAACCGACCAGTATGGTATTATTTGGAATTGTGAGAATTCGATTGATTGGATTAATATCAATTATTGAGGTTACATTTTCCCAAGTACTACCTATTTTTCTGTTTACAGTAAAATTATGCCAATTCTTTGGAAAATTAAATTCTACGAAATAATTTTGTGAAATTCTATTAAATGATGGTGATAAGGACCACTCATTATTAAGTTCTTTAATCTGTACCGAGCTTATTGTTGAGAACTCATTTGTTAAAGCAATAGTAGAATTGAAATTAAAATTTAAGTTTGCCGACTTATTGATTGTAAAAGGTATATACAAATCAATTTCCTCCGAAAGATAAGTTATGTTAGCAATTTCTAAAAATCCAGATGCAGGTATTAAATAATCTTTTCCATCAAATTCTACTGTCATATTTAGGTCTGTAGGAAGGTAATTCTCATCAACTGTTTGATTCAATTTACATAAAAAGCTTGTATTTACAGTACCTGGATCCCAAGTAAGTATACAAGCGGATGTATAAAGATTTTGAATTTGAGGATCTACGTCATTTTTTTGCCAATAATACCTCGCATATTGATTTTCGAGTAGATCAGTTCCATTCATAACTAGTGAATAATTGCCAACTTGAAGTGTAATTGGATCTAAAGAAAAATCTTGATAATACCAATCCAAATTGGTAGATATATTCAAATCGATAGATCTATAGATGGTATTATTAGGTTTATGATTATATTCATCGAATCCATGTAGCTGGAATTTAATTGTCTCAGTCGCTTCTGGAGTTTTGTATCCTTTTATATAAACTCCGAATAGTTCAGTAACTTCCAAAATTTCAATTTGTGTTCCTAGACCCAATGTTCTAGTTGGAGGATTTTTATTCCATACTAATTCAGACGTTGTTTCGGAGTCTTCAATAATTTTAATTTCACTACCTAAACTTATATCAGAAATATTTACCTGTATGTTTGAAATGGTCCAATTTGGTTCGGGTAATTCAATATGTATAGAACTAATATTCATTTTTTCTCCTTTTATTTCTGAAAATTCAAAAAATTCTAAATTAGTAGAAATTAATAAAGTTCCACTATTATCTTGAGCGTATGAGATTTTTGAAATATTTAAAATGATAAAGGATAAAATAGTAATTAAAACAGCTAAATATTTTATTTTTAAATTTTTTCCCATATAAATCCCCCTAACGAGATTGCTAAATATTTTGTTTTCATAATTATAATTAATAACTTAATCATAATTCAGTTATTTAAATCTTAATTCATTACATTATTATTTAAATCATATTGATTATGAAATTTTTGATAAAAAAAATAACTTAATTTTCTTGGTTATAGTTAAAAATTATCATAAGTAGATATCATGATATTAAAATGGAAAATATTGAAGGAATAACTATTACTTACTTAAATTTTTGAGATTTAGGAGTATGAACCTGAAATATTTTTTTATTTATTAAACCTTGAATTACTTCGATATCCTTGGGGGAACAAGCATTTTCAGGGAATAATTCTCGTGTAAAGAAAAAGTCTTTGTTATTTTGTTTCATTAACGATACGGCCTTATTAATAAAGAATCGTTCACTTTGACTTACCCGGATCTTCTCTATTTGTTCAATTTTCGCTATTTCAAGAGGATAAACAAAGGATGTATTTAAGTGCTGTTTGAGAAGATCCTCAATACCTCTAAATGGTTTAACATCTCCATTAAAGGCATCAACTATTTTACCATATTGCCTATAAATATCAAATGCTAAATCTTCTACAGAATAAAGAAAATTTCTTGAAGGGCTTTCTTTCATAAGTAAAATTAACCGAAGATTGACAAATTCAGTCATTAAGATTATAGAACCTTTATATTCCAATTTTATAGTCTGAGATCTGTCTTCGATTTTCATTAATTCTATTCCAAAAGAATGAATAGCCTGTAAAAATCCTGAAATCATTGAAGCGTCAATTTCTCTCTCTATAAACTTTTGTTGATATAAATTTAATCCAGATTTTTTCTCTGAAACAATGATATATTCTAAATTTAAAGCATCCATGCATTTGTTAAAAAGTTTCTCAGCTCGTTCTATACGTCTGAACCGATATTTCTTTATTGTGATATATGAAAAAATAATTAACACAGAAGCTCCAATTGTAGATAGAATACCAATAAGGATCCAAATTGGATTTATTGGTTCCGGATGTTTTCTGACCTGAAGCTCTTGCGAGTTAAACCCTGCATCTGTTGCATTATTCCAAAAGATATATGCAATATAGATTCCTTCTAAAGCGTTTTCAGGGATTGTATAATTGAAGTATGTTTCTAGAGATATTACTTCTTTTACTATTGGCTCGTTAAAACCAAAACCTCCTGGATTTATTAAATCGAATGTAAGAGTCCCATCCACAAAAGGTAAGATAACAGAAAATTGTAAATCTTCTTTAGTCTCCCATTCAACAATAGGAAAATTTAAAGTAAACTCAATTTTCGGAGAATTTGCAATAATCCTCCAATCAGAACCGACCACTAAGGTATTGTTTGGAAATGTGATTATTCGATTGTTTAAATCAATATCTATAATTGAGGTAACGTTCTCCCAAGTGCTACCTACTTTTCTGTTTACCGTAAAATTGTACCAATTCCTTGGATATCGAAATTTTACAAAGTAAATTTGTGAAATTCTATGAAATAAAGGTGATAAAGACCATTGATTATTAAATTCTTTAATATACCCAGAGCTTAATGTAAAGAACTCATTTGTTAAATTAAGAGTATATTGGAAATTGAAATCTAATTTCACAGACTTATTTATTGTAATAGGAATATACATATTAGTTTCCTCCGAAAGATAGGTTATATTGACAACTTCTAACAATCCAGAATCTGGGATGGAGTAATCTTTTCCATCAAATTCAGCTGACATATTTAGATCTGAAGGAATGTAATACCGATCTACAGTTTGATTCAATTTACATAAAAAGCTTGTATTTACAATACCTGAATTCCATGAGGTTATGTAAGAGGAAGTATGTAGATTTCGAATATCAGGATCCAAGTGATCCTTCTGCCAATTATACGTAGCATCTGGATTGGCAATCAAGTTAGTTCCGTTCATAACTAATGAATAATTTCCAACTGTAAGTTCAATTGAATCTGAGGAAAAATCTTGATAATACCAATCCAAATTATTAGATATATTCAAATCAATAGATCTAAGAATAATTCCATTAGGTTTATTATTCCCCTCATCAAATCCCTGTAGTTGGAATTTAATTGTCTGTGTTGCTTGAACTGATTTGCGTGCATATATGTAGACTCCAAATAGCTCTGTAACTTCCAAAATCTCAATTTGCGTTGCCAATGCAAACGTTCTGAAATTGACATTTTTATTCCATACTATTTCAAACGTTGTTTCGCTGTCTTCAATTGTTATAATTTCGCTGCCTAATTTTATATCCGAAATGTTAACTTTTATATCTGTAATGGTCCAATTTGATTCAGGTAATTCAATATTAATAGAACTCATATTTACTTTTTCCCCTTCTATTTCTGAATATTCAGAAAATTCCAAATTAGAAGAGATAGAAATAGTTTCACCATTAATCTGCGCATGTGAAAAGGAAATAAAGGAATTTGAAATTAAAAAAGCACATAAAATTATTAAAAAAATTAATATGATATGATTTGTATAATTTGATTTTCTAAACCTCAAGAACATATCCTTATATTTTTGAATAACAAATAGAATAATACGGTTCTTTATTAATAATTTACTAAATACTAACTTATAAAATTGTATGTTATAAGATATTTATGTACTAAAAATTTACAGTATCAACATAAATAGTGATTAAATTAGATCATAAATTCAGTATTGTTGTTAATTGGGTCAATTCTAATAATTTTTTGATTAAAAATCAAAAAATTTTCTTTAAATTTGAATTTATTAATTAGAATAAGCAATAATCGAATTATTTAAACGAGTTTCTAAGAAAAAATTTAAATAGATAAATTGGATCATAAATTTTGTGCGAATCCTTTTAACAGGAGCTTTTGGTAATATAGGCGAAAGCACTTTAAAGAAACTAGTTAAAGAAGATCACGAAATTAGATGTTTTGATCTAAAGAATTCTAGAACCAAGAGAACTGAAAAACGAGTATCTAAAACAGCACATTTTGAAACTATTTGGGGAGATATAACTAATCCTGAAGTAGTAAATAATGTTGTTATTAATCAAGATTGTATTATCCATTTTGCTGCTATTATTCCTCCATTAAGTGAAAGAAATCCCAAATTAGCGTATAAAGTAAACGTTAGAGGAACTAAGAATCTAATTGAAGCTGCTCAAATGCAGAAAAAACCACCTAAACTTATAATTGCTAGTTCTTATAGTGTTTATGGACCAAAAATGAATTGTAAACCTCCAAGATGTGTAGATGAACCATTAAACCCTACAGATAATTATTCTCATCATAAAGTAGAAATGGAAAGATTAACAAAAGAAAGTAGACTTCCTTGGTTAATTTTGCGTTTAAGCGCAGTTGCTTCTCTAAAATTTCCTCTAGTTATAGATCCTATTATATATGAAGTACCTCTTGACCAGAGAATTGAAATTATTTATGTCAAAGATGCTGCTACTGCTTTTGCAAACGCAGTTACAACGAATATTACTGATAAAATATTGCTAATTGGCGGAGGAAAATCTTGCCAGATATTTCAAAGGACATATGCTGAAAAAATGTTTGAAGTAATGGGTGTTTCTATGCCTCCAGATTCAGCCTTTAAAATTCCAAGAAATAATTCAGATTGGTTTTATACTGATTGGATTGACACTGAAGAATCTCAAAGGATCCTTCGTTATCAAAAGAAAAATTTTGAGGATTATGTGGAAAAATTAAGAAAGCTTTACTCAAAGAGAAGAGCACTTGCTCGTTTAGCAAGTCCTTTAATCCAATATCTCCTATTAACGAAATCACCCTATTATAGAACCTAAAAATCTTATAAAAATAGTGGATAAATGATATAAATTATTGATTTCAACAATTTTTAAGTGGAGACATGAATCCTCCAGCAGTCCTTTCTGTTAAAGGAATCATTGATGGACATTCCTTAATCTCTATTTTTTTATCAAAAT
>JBHLOG010000180.1:0-6126 GCA_048940765.1 Promethearchaeota archaeon
ACTTATTATTATATAAAATAAATATTTAGAAGTAAGAAAATCATGATAGAGGAAATCGAAAAAATTCCAAACTCTTCAATAATGCGAGATAATTTGGATTTTAAATACTTTGTAGGTGGAACTTGGAAAAAATCATCCTCAGGAAAAACAATTGATATAAAGAATCCATTTAACGATGAATTAGTAGGAAGAGTGCAAGTTTGTTCAATTGAAGAAGCTGATCACGTCATAAATGTAGCAAAAGAAAATTTAGAATGTTGGAATGAAAAAACTCAAAAAGAACGATCAGATATATTAAGAAAAGCAGCTAATTTGATGAGAAATTGGGCTAATTCCCTTGGCTATATTATGATGAAAGAAATTGGCAAGCCCCTAAAAAGTTCTATATCAGAAATAACCCGAACTGCTGAGTTATTTGAAGCTACAGCTGAAGCAGGATTACAGCAAGAGGGAGAGGCTATTTATGGAGATGCTTTTAAAGGTTTTAGTAAAGATAAGATCTCAATGACTTACAGAGTTCCTTTAGGTGTGATTCTTTGTATTGGTCCATTTAATTATCCGTATAATCTTACAGGATCTAAAATAGCACCTGCTTTAATGGCAGGGAATACTGTCGTTGTTAAACCACCTTCCCAAGGAGCAATTACTCCTTTATTTTTTGGATTAATACTTGAAAAAGCAGGAGTCCCTCCAGGTGTTGTGAATATAATCACTGGAAGAGGATCTGAAATTGGTGATTATTTAGTACAACATCCTCTGGTTAGTATGGTAAGCTTCACGGGATCGTCTGAAACTGGAAAACAACTTGCGAACGTCGCTGGAATGAAGCCACTATTGCTAGAATTAGGTGGAAAAGACGCCGCTATAGTATTAGATGATGCTGATCTTGAATTAACTGCGGATGCAATTGTGTCAGGAGCTTTTTCATATAGTGGTCAAAGGTGTACTGCTGTAAAAAGAGTCCTTCCAATGCCAGGAATTGCTGATCAATTAATAAAATTAGTAAAAACAAAAACATTGAATCTAACTATAGGTGATCCTGAAAAAAATGCCACTATAGGTCCTCTCATTAATTCGAAACAATGTGATTATGTTCAAGGATTAATTGATGACGCTTTAGAGAAAGGAAGTACTTTAATATGCGGAAATAAACGAGAAAATAATATTATATGGCCAACAATATTGGATAATGTTACTACTAAAATGAGAATAGCTTGGGAAGAACCATTTGGTCCTATATTACCGTTTATACGAGTTCGGAGCGCTGAAGAAGCTATAGAAATATCGAATAAATCAGAATATGGTCTCCAAGGTATGATTTTCACAGAGAATATCGATTTAGCATTTAACATTGCCCAAGAATTAGAAGTGGGGACTGTTCAAATAAATGGAAAAAGTGAAAGAGGCCCCGATCATTTTCCATTTTTAGGCACTAAATCTTCAGGTTTAGGAACACAAGGAATAAAATATTCAATTGAAGCAATGAGCAGACCAAAAGTTATCGTTATGAACCTATCTGAAAAAGGTAAATTAGTAAAACTCTGCAAATACGATTGATAAGATACTCCTAAAAAAAGGTCTACTTTTAATTTATTCATTAAGGAGTATATAAAAATTTGGATACTTACTCTGATATTGAAAATGGTATTCTCTTAACCGGAAAAGCAATTTCATGTCGCTTTGAAATAAAAGAATCATCAAGATCTCTAGCCATACGTATAGCAATTGCAAATGGAATACCCATTGATAAGTAATTTTGTGGAAACCAACTATTTCCCGTAGGATCAGTTGGTCCAATAACAACACAATTCTTGGGACCTCCTTCAGCCATCCCTGCTGGATACGATACAAAAGAAGCACACGCAGCTCCCCAGGGCATTTGAATTTGAAATCCTTTCTCTGATCCAAAGTAAGCTAAGGAACATAGATTTCTGATCTGCTCAGAAAGTCCAAAACATATAAATGCTTTTATATCAAGATTTTGCTCATCTACAGAATTATATTTTTGAATTATAGTATACTTTCCAAGAGGTATAATTTTGCCTGTAGAATTTATTCTTTTTTCAGCTAGATCAGGATTCGCTATTAAAAATTCAGAAGCACCACCCCTAAAATCTTTTGATCCCGTTGAAAGAAAATACTTTAACTTCGATTCAAATTTTTTATAACCAAACCATGCTTGCCCTCCTGGACAACACCCTTCAGTCACATCATTTCCAATATATATCGAACTGACCTCTTTATTAATTGATAAGGTAAAAATTGCATTTGCAATGCACCGATTAATTTTTTTTATTGGAATTGCTCTCTTAGGAACTGTTTCTGAACCATATATGCACAATGGACTTGGTTTTAACCTTCCTGCTTGAGCTAGCTTCATTCCAACTTCTCTAATTGTATAATTTACCATAAATCTTCAAATTTTTTTTTAATTTAATATTTTTAACAAATAAAATTAGAACTTATAAAAAAAATAAAATTTTCGGAAAAATTAGCTGTATTTACTCTCAATATTGGTATAAACAAATTTTAAATTTATTTATTATAAACATTCTGTACTTGTAATTCATTTAAAAAATCATCGAGAAAGAAAATATTTTTCTTTTCAATTTCTTCTTTTAATATATTCGCTAAAGAATATTTAAATGCCCAAATTTCTACACTTTTACCCAATTTTTTTAATTTCTTTACCACTGGTACAAAATCACCATCTCCAGATACCAATATTGCTGTGTCAAATGCATTCTCATAAGCTAGTGAGACAATATCAATTGCAATATTGATATCAACTTTCTTTTCAATGGCTCCACTTGTAGCGATTTTATCAAAACTTGCTTTAATTATGTAACCACTCCGATTTGCTAATTCTTTATACCAATTCTTTTTCTCTTGACTCATTGGATATACAACGCCTTCATATAGGAATATAGCATGTAACTTACGACCGCGAGTTAAGAGATTTTTCATCTTTCCATAGTCTGCTTTGAAATTATACTTCTGAAAACCTTTGAAAATATTACTATTATCTATAAAGATTGAAATTCGTTCCATTTTAAGTCTTAATCTTTATTCCATCAAAAAGATTAATATATGACATTTCCTTCCGAATAATTTATTCGATTATTGAACCTTTAAATACTTTAAGATTCAATATTCTTATTATTAATTTTATAGAGAATTTAATCATTATAGTAAAAATTGAAAAGTATGTTAAAGGTGAAATAAATTGGAGGAATTTTCTAAGAAACCTAAATATGCTGATAAAGATGAAATATATGAAGCTATTGGGCGTGTTCTTTGGGGAAAAAATGGTAAGAAATTTTCAATGCGTCGTCTAATATTTGCGTATATGAAAAAAAAAATTGGAGGTAAGAAAAAATCATGAGTATCAAAGATGCTTTATTCGAAAGTGTAGTAGAATTAGAAGAGCAGAAAGCTTACAAATTAGTAAAACAATTATTAGAAGAAAATAATGACCCAAAAGGAATTATAGATATTCTACGAAAAGCGGTAGAAGTCATTGGTGAAAAATTTAATAAAAAAGAATATTTTCTTACAGAATTAGTCATGGCTGGTGAAATCTTTCAACAATCAGCAAAAATCCTTGAACCAGCACTTAAAGCTGATGCAGTTAAGGAAACAAATAAGGGTGTTATAGTTGTAGGTACGGTTAAAGGAGATGTTCATGACATTGGTAAAAATATATTTGTAACACTTTTAAAATCAGCTGGATTCGATGTATATGATTTAGGAGTTGACATACCACCTCAAGATTTCGTTGATAAAGTGAGCGAGACAAATGCTAATGTCGTTGGCTATTCTGGATTGTTAACTATAGCGCTTGAAACAATGAAAGAAACTACTGAAGCTTTAAAGTCTGCAGGATTAAGAGATAAGGTGAAAATCATTATTGGTGGTTTACCTGCTGATGAGATGTGGATGAAAGAGGCGGGAGCGGATGCCTTCACTGATAATGCTTTTGAAGGAGTAAAAATTGTAAAAGAATGGTTAAAGGAGGGATAAATTTGGAATTTGAACCTATTATGGAAGAACCTATGACCTCTATTGAAAGAGTATTAACTGCTATAAGTCTAAAAGAGCCTGATAGAGTTCCTGTTTGGCCTCTAATAGATTTTCTTCCTGTAAAATATTATAATGTAACTGCTCAAGAAATGATTGAAGACCCTGATAAATCCCAAAAAGCCTATGAATGGATTTATCATAAATTAGGGGGTTATGATATCGCAATGGCAGGAGGGGGGATGTACCTGCAATATATAAATCCTTTTCCAGACTTCTTTTCTGTTTATTATTTGGATTGGAGATTGCCTGGTCGTATGTTAGATGTTAACGCATCGCCTCAGCTTTTTGAACAAAGTCTTTCCAATCCATTTATCACTGAACAAGATTATGATAAAATCATTGAAAACGGTTTATTGTGGCTAGCAAATTTTAGAAGAGCAGGAATGAAAGATATGCAGAAACTAAAGAAGATTGGAGTAAAAGTAGCTGAAAATACTATAAAATGGTGGACGCATTTCAAAGTACCAACTTTTAATGATGGGGCAGCAATCCCTCCGTTTGATTTGCTGTCAGTTTTTCGCGGTTCAACAAATTTTATGAAAGATATATATCGATATCCAGATAAAATTAAAGAAGTAAGTGATTTTCTAATCGATAATTTGATATTGATGGGAGAATATGGGGTTTCAATGGGTCAAGGGAAAACAATTTTAGTTGGAGCCGCCAGAGCAAGTGCAGATTTCGTTTCAATCAAACATTTCGAAGAACTTTTTTGGCCATACTTTAAAAAAATGGTTTCAAAGTACGTTAAAGATGGTTTCATTGTACAACTGCATATGGATACTAATTGGACAGATCGTTTGCATTATTTGCGAGAACTACCTAAAGGTAAAATTTATATGCATATGGATGAACGAACTGACATATTCAAGGCAAAGGAAATTCTTGGTGATCATATGTGTATTCAAGGAAATTTGAAACCCTCCTTATTTACTTTAGGAACTCCCGCAATGGTTGAAAAAAAGACTAAAGAAATTATTGATAGATGTGCTGAGGGTGGCGGATTATTTGTTGGTTCTGAGATTCCAGATAATGCTAAACTCGAGAATCTCAAAGTAATGATTAATACATGTAAAACTTACGGCGTTTATCGAAAATAAATATCTTAATCTTTAAACTTACTTTTTTTTAGAGTGGTCATTTAAATGATTTTATATTTAAATGATTATAAGATTTCTAAATGAATTCTATTGATAATACATTATTCATTCAGAAATAATTAACCCAGTTTATATCAAAATTTCAATGATCTCTAAGCCATCCTCTCGATCAGCTATATAAGCAATATTATCGATAACATCCACATCATAAGCATGACCTCCATCGAAAAATTGAGCGATCATTGTAGGATTAGATGGATTACTAACATTAACCATAATTAACCCATTTTGATAATCTGCAAGATACGCGATAGTTCCATTTAAATAAGCAGCAAAGATAATACTTTCCTCATCAAACATTCCTGTTTGGACGATATTTGAAGGGTCACTCACATCAAGGATTCTTAATTCTCCCCCATTAAGAGCATGATTTCCAACATATGCATAATCTCCATAAACGAATGGATTCCAAAAATCTACCATATTAAGAATATGACTTCCAACCTGAACGGGATGTGAAGGATCGCTTACGTTAATAATCCTCAGTCCACTATATTCTGTATGATGATCTATTATATATGCGAGATTATTAACAACATGTAATTGTGTACAAGCGCCTAAAACTCCAAAATGGGATATTTCACTAACATCTGAAGGATCACTTACATTTAATATCACTAATCCCATCGACCAATCTGCTAGATATGCGATATCTCCAATTACTTGTACGTCAAAAGTGACACCACTTCCATTATATTGAGCTATCTTTATTGGATTTGATAGATCACTTACATTCAGAATTTCTAATCCTACCATTGTATTTGCAAGATAAGCAATCTCTCCAGCTACAGATACGCAAAAAGGAATCCCGCCTTGATAATATGACCCTAACTTATAAGGATGAGCTGGATCACTCACATTAATAATAACCAATCCACCAATA
>JBHLOG010000181.1:0-6121 GCA_048940765.1 Promethearchaeota archaeon
AATGGAGAATATATCTGTTTATTAAATAACGATACTGAAGTTTTACCCGATTTTATTGAAAAAATGGTTGATTTTTTAGAAAAACATCCTAATGCGGGCATGATATCGCCAAAAATTAAATTATTCCCAGAGAAGCAATATATTTGGAATGCAGGAAATCAAATTAATTTCAGAAATGCTTCTGTTGGCATAAATAGAGGATATTTAGAATTTGATCCAGATGATCAAAAATATACAGAAATAGAATCGAATGACTTCGCTGCTGGAACAGCACTTTTTGTAAGGAAAAAATATCTTGAAAAAATTGGGTTAATTGACGAAATTTATTTTATGTATTGGGAAGATCCAGATTGGAATTTTAGAGCGAAGGCGCTTGGATATGAAAGTTATTATGTTCCAACAACAATAGTATATCATAAAATCCCCATAAATGATAATATGAGTTTTAGAAGGCAAATTTTTAATGACTATTTCTTTAAAAGAAATAAGCAAATTATTGTATGGAAATTTGCGTCATTAAAAGAATTGATTATTTTTTATTTGAATTTCACTCAAGGTACATTTTTTGAAATTATTAAAAAATTATGGCATTTAGCATTTCCATATTTAATTATAAATCTTAAATCACTTTGGCATGGTTTTAGAATTGGTTTAAAGAGAAGGACACATCGATCCTGTAAAAAATATCTTATTAAAGATTACTTTTATATTCAAAAACTTCACCCTTTTTGATTTAACAATTTTATTTCTTTTAAAGATCTTCCCACACATAAAACACTAGCAGTAGCTATCCAAGGAGAGATAGAATCTAATATTAGTGAAATAAACTTCCCAACACGATTTAATTCAAAATTAATTGAATGTCTTTTTCTTAAAAAAGGGAAATCAACACTTAAACCTATAGCATGATCTTTGGACCCATGAAAATCATGAGGTAATGTTTCAATAACTTTGAAATTACACTTCTTTAAGAATGTATGCATTTCTTTAACGCTAAACCTATATTCAAGGAAATGATAATATTTCAGTTTTTTGTTCTTTTTAATTTCATTTCTATAAGTCTTTTGATTAAGTTTAGAATTTTCAAAAAAATTTTTTATTTTTGTAAATAATTGATATGATCTATTTATAATATTAAGAATTGGTTGGATGATGACTTTTCTTATTATATTAACTGTTGGTGTTGATATAAATATTAATCCATTGGGCTTTAATACTCTATATGCTTCTTTCAAGGCTAAATATGGACCTTGTTCAAAATGTTCAACTACTCCCATAGAAATATAAACATCAAAATAATTATCAGGGAAATTTAACTTTTTAATATTTCCTAATTCCACCTGAAGAAAACGGTTATAATCTTTTAATTTTGAAATTGCTATATTATTATTATCAATACCTATAACATCATATCCCCTTTGGTTAAGATAAATAACCCATTTCCCAAAACCACATCCTGCATCAAGAATTTTATAGTCTTTAATTAAATATTTAAGAAAAACTTCTTTAGGGGCTGTTTCTATCTTAATTGCATTTAAATTTTGCTCTATTATCCCTTTATACCAAACCATATCAGGTGAAATGTATCTGATATCATTATTAATAATGAAAAGTTTTCGCATGAAATTTCAACTTGATTTTTAAAATGCAGATATTAAATTTTTATGTTTTTCGTAGCTCTCCTAATAACTAACTTCTCTTTTTTAGTTAAAATTTTAGTTAAATTCTTTGGATTTTTTATGTTTTTTAGATGTTGTTCTAAAAATAATTTCATTTTCTGATATTCTTCATTATCATCTGAGATTATATTAGTTTGTTCATAAGGATCATTAATCAAATCATAAAATTCTTCAATTTCATTTTCATATTTAATATACTTAAAATATGGAGACCTTACAAAATAAATATTATAAAACAGTTTAGGAATTAAACTGGGGTTAATTTGCCTTTTAAAAGTTTTTATTAGACTCAATATTTCTCTTTTTGGTTTTAGATGTTCTCCAAATATATATTTAGGAGTTGTCATATTGTTGATTTGATATAATATTGATTTCTTAAGGTTTAAAGATTTATATTTATCATTAGAAAATCCTATTAACTGACTAATTGTATAAAATAAATCTTTTAATTCAACTTGATCTTCTATGACTCGATATTTTATTTTGGGATTATATATAATAAATGGAACTCTAATTTGTGAATCAAACACGCTTTGATAAACACCATGTCCATATAAATAATGATCAGAATAAGAACAAAGATGTTCGCCATGATCAGAAGTTATAATAATATATGAATTCTCTAGTAATCCAATTTTCTTTAAAATTAAAATTAGTTTTTCAATAATTAAATCGCAATAATAAACACAAGAATCATATAATTTCCTAAAAGCTTTAATTTGTTCCTCATTTAGGAATTTAGACCTAAGGTTAATTCTGTTAAAATATATACCAGGATTTAAAAGAAAATGCTTTAAAACTTTAATATCCTTAAATGTGATTTTAAGATAATCTAATGCCTCTTTAACGGGAATATATGGACTATGAGTTGCCATTATATTTAAAAAAAGATAAAGTGGTTTTCCACCTATAGCCTTCGGTAAGATATGCTTAAATTCTTTTAAAATATTTATTGTATTTTTGTATTCACGTAAATATTTTTTCCAAAAAATAGTCCTTAATATTCTCTTATTAGTATTTTCAATTATTAGGTTAATTATTTTCCATAAATCTAAAAATTTCTCGGATTTTATTTTTTTAACTATATTCTTATTGAAAGAATTTAACAATAAATTCATGGCTTTTAACGATTTACTATTTTGCATATTGAAAAAAGATAAACCATAATTATAAAGTGTTTTATGAAATCCTCTAGTTACTCTAAAATAACTACTAACCCATGGATTTTCAGTGTAACAGATAGTATAATATCCTTGATCTTTCAAAATTTCTGTTAATACAGGAACTTTTTCACTTAATCTATCAAGATGTTTACCAGTTAATTTAATTTGAGTAGGGTATAACCCTGTAAACATAGATAAATGAGAAGGTAATGTCCATGTGCTATTTGAAATACAATTTTTAAAAAATAATGAATTATTGAGTAAGTTTTTAATATTTGGCGTTAATAATTTACCATCATGAGTGCCATTTATTTTATCTGCTCTTAACGAGTCTAAAATAATCAAGATGATATTTGGAAGTGTCAGCTTTGAAAATCAACACATGAACTCTTAAAATTTATTTTTTAATTTAATTTAACTTTTTTAAAAAAACTTTTCATTCCTGAAATTAATTAAGATAAAAATAATTTTATTTAAATTGAATATAGTTCTTCAGATTTTAATTTAAATTTATAATTAATTGTCAATTTTAATTAAAAGATTAAAGAAAATTTATAGACTTTTTAGAAATTACCCATTATTGATTTCATAATCAAAGTCACTTAATCAAGAAAAATTTAAGTTTTTTCATAATCTTTCAAATTCAAATAACATCTTAATTTACTATTAATTTTTGTTATGGAAGAATTAGTCTCTGTAATAATAGTGAATTTTAATAATAATAAATATACTATTGAATGTTTAAAATCATTAAAAAATCAAACCTATAGAAATTTTGAAGTTTTACTTGTTGACAATGGTTCGAATTATAGTTTATTTTTAAAACTTAAAGAGGAATTAAATCAATTTAGAAATTCATTAAATATAAATTTAATTCGGAGCAATAATAATTTGTACTTTGGGGCAGGGAATAATAAAGCTATTAAAATGGCAAATGGAAAATATATATGTTTATTAAATAATGATATCATTGCAGAAAAAGATTTTATAGGAAAAATGGTAGATTTTTTAAAAAAACATCCTGATGCGGGTTTTATTACACCGAAAATTAAATTTTACGAAGATAAACGATTTTTGTGGAATACAGGAGCATTTATTAATTTTAAGACAACCAAAATAGTGAAAAATCGTGGATTTTTAGAATTTGATCCAAAAAATAACAAATATAATAAAATTGAACAAATTCATTTTGCTCCAGGTACGGCTTTATTTCTAAAAAAGAAGATAATTAAGGATATTGGACTAATTGATGAAATTTTTATGATGTATCATGAAGATCCAGATTGGAATTTAAGAGCTCAAATGAAAGGATATAAAAGTTTCTACGTTCCAACAACAACAGTTTATCATAATGTTCCTATCGATGTAAAAAAAAGAGGTTCTTTATTTACTTATTACTTTTTTAAAAGAAATTCTCAAATCATAATCTGGAAGCATGCAAAATTAAGAGATATTTTAATTTTTTATTTCTTGTATTTCTATATGAATATTATTGACACTCTTTATTATTTTATTAAAAGAAAGAAGAAAATACATTTAGTTCAATTTAATTCAATATACCATGGATTTAGAATAGGCATTAAAAGAAGAACAAATAGATCATGTGAAAAATATCTTCTTAATGATTATCATTATGCTCAACAAATTCAAAAACTATAATCTATATAGATTATTTAAAATTTGATAAATATTATTAATGAATATTCATAAATTTCAGAATCAAATAATAATTAGAACTATTACAAAAAGCAATTTTCATGGAAAAATTAGTATCAGTAATAATTTTAAATTATAATCAATATAAGCACACCATAGATTGTTTAAAATCACTAAAGAACCAAAGCTATAAAAATTTTGAAGTAATTATTTTAGATAATGGTTCTAAATATAATTTATATTTAGATCTCAAGGCGAAACTTGAGGAATTCAAGAGTTCCATCAAAATTAAATTAATAAGAAGTAATATTAATTTGTATTTTGTTAGTGGTAGTAATAAAGCTATAAAACTGGTCAACGGAGATTATATATGTTTATTAAATTATGATACAATTGTTAGTTCTGATTTTATTGAAAAAATGGTAAAGTTTTTAGAAACTCATCCAAAAGCGGGAATGATTACTCCTAAGATTAAAATATATAAAAATAAAAGGATTTTATGGAATACAGGTGCATTTATTAACTTCAGATCGGCTATTGTTATAGGAAATCGAGGTTATCTCGAATATGATCCACACGATCAAAAATATAATAAAATAGAAACTATAGGATTTGCTCCAGGTACGGCAGTTTTTATAAATAAAGAAGTATTAAATGAGATTGGTTTAATGGATGAAATTTTTTTTATGTATCATGAAGATCCTGATTGGAATTTACGAGCTCAGATGAAAGGATATAAATCATACTATGTTCCGACAACAACAGTATATCACAATATTCCACGATTTATTAGCGAGAAAAGAATGATTTTTAATCATCATCTCTTTACTAGAAATTCCCAAATAATAGTTTGGAAACACGCAAAGTTCATTGATATTTTATTTTTTTATTATATTTTCTCTATAATGAATTTAACAATAATACTTTTAAATTTCCTTACAAGAAAGTTTAAATCTATTATTATAAGGCTTAATTCTATTTGGCAAGGGTTTAGAATAGGTCTTAAGAGAAGAACAAATCGATCGTGTGGGAAATATCTCATTTCTGATTTTTATTATATTAAAAAAAAGATCCAAACTTTTTGAAACTATATTTTATAGTTAGTAAATTGATAGATCTTATAATTAGAATCTTATAAATACAAAAAGTTTTTCAAAAGAATCTAAAACTTTGGAAATTTTACTGTATAGCATGGATTTACTTCTTTTCTATTTGGTTTTTCTTTAAAATCTTTAAATTTTTAATATTAAAATTAAGAAACTACCATTATTTAATGAAGAGAATTCCTATACCGAATCCCTCTTGATTCCAGTTTTCAACTATCTCCCGATAGTTAAATTCATTTCGAATATTATTCCAGAATTTAGGTACATCACCAACTTTTTTATATGAACCAGAAACAATATCATGAAAACATACCAATCCACCAGATTTGACTAAGGGTTTATACATTTCAAAATCTTGCTTTAAACCTTCATAACTATGATCTCCATCAATGAATAATATATCAATTTTTCTATTATTTAATACTTTTTTAATACTATTAAATGTAGAAAACTTATGAGAATCATCCCTTATTAATATAACTTTTTGTTTTTTTTTGGTAAAAATTTTAAAAAAGGA
>JBHLOG010000182.1:0-6103 GCA_048940765.1 Promethearchaeota archaeon
ATTCCTTATGGAGATGCTGAAGAGCTGGAAAATACTATTTTAGAAATAGGACCTGAAAAAGTAGCAGCCTTTTTAGTAGAACCATTACAAGGAGAAGCTGGAGTAAAAGTCCCACCAGAAGGATATTTAAAGAAGGTTAGAGATATATGCACAAAGTATAGCGTTTTAATGATTTTAGATGAAATTCAAACAGGTTTCTGTAGAACAGGGAAATTTTTCGCATGTGATCACGAAAATGTAAAACCTGATATGTTATTGTTAGGTAAAGCTCTTGGAGGAGGTGTATATCCAGTTTCAGCGTGTGTTTCAACAAAAGAAATTATGGGTCCAGATGTAATTAAACCTGGAACTCATGGAAGTACTTTTGGTGGTAATCCATTAGCTGCCGCAATTGGAATGAAATCAATTGATATCCACTTACGAGAAAATCTAGCTGAACGTGCTAAAGAAATGGGAGCCTACTTTATGAAGGGTTTACATGAGATTGCTGAAAAAAAGACAAGGATTCCAATAAAAGAAGTAAGAGGTAAAGGATTACTTATTGCTGTCGAATTTCAAGGAGATGCTCGGCAGATCGTAGAGGAACTAAAGGATAATGGGATCTTAGCAAAAGATACCCATTCTACAACTATAAGATTTGCACCCCCTTTGGTCATAACTAAAGAAGAAATTGATTGGGCTCTTGGTATAATTGAAAAAGTGTTTGTGAAGCACTAAATTTTAATTATTGAGATATATATTTGTTCCAGCTTTTCCTTCTAAAGCATCTTTAATTTTTTCAATTGAGGTTATTATAGCTTTTTCACCCCCTGATTCCATAAAATTAATAACTGCCTCGATTTTGGGCCCCATACTCCCTGCTGGAAATTGGCCTTCGTCTAAATACTTCTTTGCTTCAGACAAACTTAGCTTTTCTAAATCTTTTTGATCTGAAGTCCCATAATTAAGAGCAACTTTCTCCACATCAGTTGCAATAAGTAAAATATCTGCTCCAATTTGTTCTGCTAGTTTTGAACTAGCAAGATCCTTATCAATAACCGCCTCGACACCATAAAGTTTTTTTTCTTCTTTTATAACAGGGATACCTCCACCACCACAAGCTATGACTATCCAGCTTCCTAATTCCATTAATTTCTTAATCTCACGCCATTGATAGATTTTAATCGGTTTAGGTGAAGGAACCACACGACGCCATCCTTTTACTGTTTTTACTTGTCCCGGTCTTGTACGGACAGGATATGCAGGACCAATTGGTTTTGTAGGATTTTTAAAAGCAGGATCTTCGGGATCAACTTTTACATAGGTTAAAATTGTTAAAAAGAGTTTTTCCTCATCGAGTTCTATCTTCATAAGCTCTTCATCTAATGTACTCTCGATCATAAAACCAATCTGACCTTGAGTTTCTGCTACTAAAATTTGTAATGGTCTTTTTGATACAAATTCAGTAGCTTCTTGTTGAAGTAAAAGATTTCCTACTTGCGGACCATTACCATGTGTTATTACAATATTATACTCCTTTGCTAATTCTGCAATTTGACTAATTGGAACTCTAAGATTCCTAAATTGCTCTTCTGTTGTGCCTTCTTCACCAAATTTTATTAGTGCATTTCCACCAAGGGCTACAATTAATGTTTTCAAGGAAAAACCTCTATTATTAATCCTTTAATACTAATAGAAAAAATAATAATATCTATCTTATTATTTAAAATTTATCTCGTAAAAAGAGCATAATTGCTTTTTGGATATGCAGTCTATTTTCTGCTTGGTCATAGACAATAGATTGAGGTCCATCAATTATATCGGCTGTTTGTTCGTATTCTCGCATAGCTGGTAAACAATTCATAAAAACCGCATCTGATTTTGCTGCCTTCATGACTAATGAAGTAACTTGAAATGGCATAAAGGCTTTTATTCGTTCTTCTTCTTGTTCTAGTGGTATTCCATAACTCATCCAACTATCAGTATAAATGATATCAGAATCTCGAGCAGCTTCTAAAGCGTTGTGGACAATTTCTACTTCAGCTCCCATTTTTTTAGATAAACCTAAAACCTCATCTAAAACTATTTGTTCGGGTGAATATTCTGGAGCATTAGGGCATGCAACATTCATATTCCAACCAAACATTGCACACATTCTCATTAAATCATAGGTGACATTATTATGAGCATCTCCAAAGTAGGAGAGTTTCATGTTCTCTAAACTATTCTTTTTCTCTTTAATTGTCTGAAAATCTCCTAGAATTTGACATGGGTGTGCGAAATCATCCAGCATATTTATCACTGGAACATCGGCGTATTTAGCGAGATCCCAGATATCTTGTCGCTTAAAAACACGAGCCGCAATAATATTTACAAATCTAGAAGCAACTTTAGCCATATCAGAAATATTTTCTTTTTTGCCTAAAGGAGAATCGGTTATTGAATAAAAAATCGCATGTCCCCCTAGTTGTTGCATTCCAGTTTCAAATGAGACACGAGTTCTTAAAGAAGGTTTCTCAAATAACATTAATAGAGTTTCTCCTACTAACGCGGAATTAAAATTTTTAGGATTTTTCTTTATCTCAATTGCTTTATTAATAACCTTTTCACACTCATCCTTTGAGAAATCTGAGATTTTTAATAAATGTCGAATCATTTTAACCATTTTAGAATTTTTGATGATATTTAATTAGTAAAAAGAAAGGTTAGATATAAATCAGATGAGCATATTTTTTCAAATATTTTATTTTAATTCTTCTTCTTTGCCAAAATCACGATTGTATGAAAGGGTATCTAAAATCTCTTTGTCTCGTGATGTTACTCTTTCAGTCAAGAGCCGGCTTAAAAGTTCTCCTAATCCAGGTCCCAACATAAATCCTTGACCACACATACCCACTGCATTTATATACCCTTCAATCTCATTGACTTTCCCAACAATAGGATTTCCATCAGGAGTCATAGGGTATAAGCCACGCCAGGTTCGCCTTACTTTTATATTCTTTAAACGTGGTAGAAGTTGTACCATCCTTTTTGAAATTTGAGGTAAAAAAGAACTTGTTTCGCGACGATCAATTCCTAAAATATTTGGATTTGGAGTTAAACAAAAAATGATTTTTCCCTCTTTATTTTGATAAAAATAATAATTTTTAGAATCTCCACACTTTTCATCAATACATGGTCTAATATCCACTATCATTGGCTTAAAAAAAATTTTCACAGGTTCAGTGATACCTGCTTCGTGTGATTCTGGTTCTACGGGTACTTCAAGGTTAACCATAGCACCTATCTCTTTAGCGTGAGCCCCCGCAGCATTAACAATAGAACTTGTTTTATATGTAGCTCTAGTAGTTTTGACCCCAATTATTATATTTTGCTCTTTTATTATATCGACAACTTTTTCATTAAATTGATATTTTGCTCCTAAATCTCTTGATAGTCGAAAAAATGAATGTAAAGATAATAAAGGTGATGCGTTTCCATCTTCTGGACTATATGTTCCCCCCAGCAAACCATTACTATTGATACCTGGTATTAATTGCTTGATTTTTTCTTGATCTTCAAAATTGATATTCAATCCATAACTTTTTTGAATTTTTACTGTTTCTTTTAATAATTTTTCATGTTCTTTAGTATAAGCTAGAAATGTATAACCTCCTTGAGACCACCAAATATCATCTCCAAATTTTTCCTCCCAAGTAGAAAATATTTCAATAGATCTTTGGCATAACCAAATCTTTCCTTTATGTGAATGAGTTGCTCTGATACCTCCGATAGCATGTTTATTATCCGCTTGTGCAACAGAAGGTAGTGAATCTATAACCAATGTATTAAGCCCTTCATTTGCGGTAGCTAAAGCAGTTGGAACTCCTACACTTCCAGCACCTATAATAATAACATCATATTCAACCATTTAGAAATCTCCCTTCTCATCTCTCGCATTAGCAAATATACCCATTGGAACTTCAATAAATAAAGGTCTTTTTGTACCAGGTGTAATTTCATCGATACTTATACTCTCTTCTCTAAATATTTTCTCAATGAGAGGTGTGCAGGTTTTACCTCCACATGCTCCCATTCCTACTTTAGTTAAAGCTTTTAGCTCATTGAAATCTCTTACTCCTGAGCGTATCCACTTTCGAATTTCTCCTACTGATACACGCTCACATCTACAAACTATAATATCATCGTCAGTGATTGATTTTTGATATATATCTATTGGTTCAACAAGTTTAGTTTTATATAGTTTAATTGCTACTGCCTTTTTTGCTACTTCAGAAGGTAATTTTATAGTTATTAGTTGAGTTTTGGGAAAATCTTTTAATATTCTAGTCCTATGAATTTTATATTTTCCTAATTCCTTATTATTACTACTAACAACAAATACTTCTTGTCCTTTTTCCAACTTCTTTTCAGTAAGTTCAAAAGGAAAAGTTATAAATGGATTTTCCTTATCTTTTCGATAATCAATTAATATTACAGCTAATCCAGGACAAACAGCAACACACTTACCGCATCCAATACAGTCTTGATCACCCTTAAAATACGGTAATTGAGTAATTAGATCATCAATAGTCTCAATTTGTTGTTGTTCACATACGGTTGTACATGGGTTACAAGGAATTTCTTGATTGCAATAAAAAACAGGATAAATTCCTTCTTCTTTAAATTTTATATCTATATCGATAGGCTGAGGAGGTTTTGCCTTCATAAGCTCAGCAAAATCTTCTAGTTTATTAATATCTTCTGAAATTTCAATTCCAATTTCCTTAAGAAGTTTTAAAGCTTCTATTCTTCCAGTGAAAATAGCAGCAGACGCTTCTGCAATTTCTTGAGCATCACCAGCAACCCAAACCCTAAATCCAAATTCTTTTGCCTTATGATAAAATTCATCAACAGGGTTCAAACCAACAGCAATAAGAATAGTATCACAGGCAAAGGTTTTTTCTGTTCCTGATATGACATTAAAATCTTTTTCAATTTCAGCAATCGTTATAGATTCAACTGATTTATCTCCATTAGCAGAAATAATTGTATGATTAGTATAAATTGGTACACCTAATCGTCTGAGTTTATCTTCATGGACTTTATAACCACCACATTGAGGTAACGCTTCAATTAAACCAATAACCTCTATTCCTGCTTGTATTGCGTGATACCCAGCAATAAGCCCTACATTTCCACCTCCAACAATAAATATTTTATCTGCTGCTTTTATCAAATCTCGATTGACTATTGTTTGGAAAGCCCCAGCTCCATATACTCCTGGTAAAGTATTTCCAGGAAAAACTAGCATTTTTTCTCTAGCTCCAGTCGCTATTAATAAATACCTAGGCTTTATTAGTACATATTCTCTATTTTCTTTTAAAATACCAACTAATCCATCGCTGAATATTGCTAAGCAAACAGAATTTAACCAAACTTTAACTTTCGTTAAAGAATTTACTAACTCTCCTAAAATTTTTGCGATATGTATTCCCCGTTTTCCAGCATACACGTCTTCTTGTGAGCCAAAAAATTTATGGGTCTGAAGTACCAACTTTCCCCCTAGTTCAGCTTTATCATCTATTAAGATCACCTCAACACTATTCTCTCCTAGTATTTTTGTTGCTGATAATCCCGCTGGACCAGCACCAATTACCAGTACTTCAATATCAATTATTTCAGAATCTCCTACAATTACATCACTATCTATAGGTGGTAATTCTGGTAATCCATTACAACTTTCAATAATCATATTTTCTTTAATTGGAGTCATACATGCTTTTACTGGAATACCATTAGCTATAACATTACATTGAGCACATTGTCCATTAGCACAAAAAATACCCTGTGGACTGTTATCTTTAATATGATGTCCAAAAATCTTTATTTTATTTAAAAATAGTGCAGAAGATATAACCATTCCTTCAAATCCAACTAAATTGTTTCCATCAAAAGTAAAATTAATTCTTTTTCTTTCTGGTATCTCTAAAATTGGATGCTTTTTTATATCTTCCATATATTATCTGCTTTTAAATTATTAAGAATAAGATAAATCATGGGTTAAATCTTATGAATTTTATGACATCTTCATAATCAATGCCTAATTCTTTGATTTTTTCAATCGTAGGGCACCCATTTCGAC
>JBHLOG010000183.1:0-1338 GCA_048940765.1 Promethearchaeota archaeon
CAGGTTGGATGTATAATCATTGGAAAGGTCCATTTTATCCAGAAAAATTTCCTAATAATAAAATGCTTAACCATTATACGAAAACTTTCGAAACTGTTGAAGTAAATAGTACTTTTTATAGATTACCTTCTGCAAAGACAGTTCAAAAATGGAGGGATGAAACTCCTGAACAATTTATTTTTGCCATAAAAGCAAACCAATTTATTACTCATAGAAAGTATCTTAAAGACGGTCAAGAAACCACTAAAAAATTCTTTGACGTTATTGAACTATTAAAACATAAATTAGGCCCAATCTTATTCCAATTTCCTCCAAATTGGCACCTAAATCTTGAACGGTTAGAAGAATTTGTTAAAATTCTCCCAAAGCAATACCTTTTTGCCTTTGAAATGCGGAATACAACATGGTACGTCCAAGAAGTTATTGATTTGTTTAAAAAATTTAATATTGCTCTATGTATTCATGATTTTACAGGGGATTTGCTATTAGAAGAGATTACTGCAAGCTTTGTTTATATTCGATTTCATGGACCAGTAGGTCTTTATTATGGAAAATACTCAAGTGATCATCTTAATCTATGGGCTGAAAAAATTAATCAATGGCTAAAACAAAATATCAAGATTTTTGCTTACTTTAATAATGACGCTCACGGGTGGGCAATAGAAAATGCCTTAGAAATAAAAAATCGTATAATATTAAATAATAATAAAGAATAATTAATAACTTTGACAAAAATGAAAAAACTTAAATATCTATAAATAATGATAATCATTTACAACGAAATCTAATTCAATTAAAATATAATCTAATTTAACGTAAATAAAATAAGAGATGTAATGACTATGGTATATGTCGTTTTAAAATCATTCTACCCCACTCATAAAGCAGAAGAAATACTGAAAATATTTATGGAACTGGTAAAGAAATATCCTCCAGATGAATCTATAGCAGAAACACTTATCCGAGGCGCAGGAAGAGCGACTGAGAAAGGACTTGAAGGGATGAGTATTTGGAAGCTGAAAGAAGGACAATTTGATAAAATGGCAAACCGTATCATGAGCGCTATGTCAATGTTCAATAACGTTGAAGGCTTTGGATGGAGGGTTGAAATCTGGAGTACGTTTGAGGAATCTTCAGCAATAGGCTGAAAAATGATTCAATATTAATTATCAATAAATTAAATCATTCCACTTTTTTTTTCTTAATTTTTTTTTATGTTTAAAATTTAATAAGATAGAAATATTAGTTAAAAGCTAGAAGGTGAATTAAAAAATGTTTTATAAAGAAAAATGTACTCTTTGCGGAGAGTGTTTAATGAAATGTCCTTATTTAGCGTAT
>JBHLOG010000183.1:1438-6099 GCA_048940765.1 Promethearchaeota archaeon
CAACCTTGTGCTTCAAGATATACTTTCGAAAAAGATCCAATTCTAGATGAACTCTTCGAATTAATAGGAGTTGAAAGAGTAAATAGAAAATATGACCGGGAAAATGCTCTCTGTTGTGGTAACGCTCAAGCAGGTATGGTTAACGTATCTAAAGAAGTAGAAGTAGAATGGAGGATGAAAAATATATTGGATGCGAAGGAGGCTGGAGCTGAAGCAATGGTGTTTTTGTGTCCTATGTGTATTTTAGGTCTTAGAAGCAGAGCAAAAGCCCAAGGATTAGAACCCTATATCATTAGCAATCTTGTACGACTAGCATTAGGAGAAGAGCTAACTCACGGAGGAGCAGGAAAAGTTTTCACATAATTTACGCTAAAATCTCAAATACAGTACGTAAGTTAGGTGGATTTTACCTCAAATTTTAATATTCAAAGAATAAGAATTTCAAAAATGTTTTATTTTTGATAACTCCTCAGAGAGCGTTGGATCTTTATCAAATAAATTTGAATCTTTCAAAATTATTCCCATTTTTTAATTGTGGTTAATTGAAATTATTTATATCTAAGAGTAGGATACAAGAAATTCTTCAAGATATTTGATGATGAAATTAGCAAGAATCATATTGAGATCAGGAAGTACATGTTGTTTGAGAAGCTTTCGTTAAACGAGTTAAATTCATATATTGGATATGAAAAAAGACTTCTTACTCTTGAAGATATTAATAAAACAGTCAAAAAAATTTATCATTAATTTATAAATTTATTTAAAATGTTATTAATTAAAAAAAAAAGTAGTTATTAAGAGTTTTTTTATTTAGGAATTAGACTTCTAAACATTCAGCCAGGTTCGAGGTCTATTACTATTTCAGAACTCCATATAAAGTCGCTCCATAATTCAGGATATGCATAAACATAAGCACTATATTCTTCAGCAGACTTTTCATTCCTTCCAAAATCCCATTGTTTTTCAAATTCAATGTCTCTTGAAGCATTCCCATCAGGACGAATCCATTGTGCACCAATTTGACCTATGCAATCATCTGCATCTTCTCTAGGGATCCTCGCAATATTTCGTGCAGAAGGGATGTACCAATCTTTTTTACCGTCTCTCTCCCACAAATATGAATATACCTTATATCTTAAATTCAGTTTAACTTCAGCTTCAGTAAAATGTATTTTAAATTTTACTTTGGCAAATTCTGTAAATGAACTAACCCTTCCTACAGTCAATCTTACATGTGTAATCCAACACATTTTTTCCTTCCTCCCTTATTGAATTTTTAATTTTTATAATATTTTCCTACCTAGGCATATTTTTTGATAAATTTGGTTTCGCAATAAAAAAATATTACATACTCTATTTTAAATGTTTACATTTTTGGTAAAAAAATTTCTTTTTCTAAAGAAAATCTTATACTATATTTTTTTATACTTAAGAGTAAGATTCAACAAATAAATTGACAAAAATATGTTTATTTTTTATAGAGAAATAATTTTCAAAAAAATAATTTCTTCATGATGATTTAGAAAAATATATCACACTTTCTAATTGCCTCCAAACTGGCAACTAAATCTTGAAAGGTTAGAAGAATTTATTAAAATTCTGCCGAAACAATACCTTTTCGCCTTTGAAATGCGAAATACAAGTTGGTACATCCAAAACGTTATTGATTTGTTTAAAAGGTTTAATATTGCTCTATGTATTCATGATTTTACAGGGGATTTATTATTCAAGCAGATTACCGCAAACTTTATTTATATACAATTTCATGGACCAGTAAGACCTTATTACGGAAAGTATTCAACTGATCATCTTAATCAATGGGCTGAGAAGATTAATACATGGCTAAAACAAAATGTCAAAATTTTTGCTTACTTCAATAATGATGCTCACGATTGGGCCGTAGAAAATGCCTTAGAAATAAAAAATCGTATAATGTGAGGATTATATAACTAACAATAGTTAAATCAAATATAATCAGATTAATCTATAAGTTATTAATTTATTTGACTCCTATGTAGGGTTAAGAAGAAAAGACAATCCTATATACTTTTTTCAATTAAAATTAAGAAAAATTAGGTTTAGATTTATTCTTTAGAAATTTCTAAATTCTTAATTGCATTGAGATTTCACTTAGTGTGATAAATCTTTTTGCCTTTGAAATGCAAATTATTGTCCACTTCTTTATTGATCGGGGCTTATACAAGGATGAAGGCGAATATCAATAGAATATGGGTTTGAAGTTTCGTTTGACTCTAAAGAACTTGTTAATTCCTTCAATTTGTGCATCAAATGATACAACCAATCTGCTAATTTAACATTTAGAGGGGAATCATAAAAGGGGATATGTGGTTTTATATCAAGCACAGGAGTATTATCTATGGCATCTAATCCCTCTACAACTAATGTTGTTCCTTTTCTTTCGATTAGTTTAACAGTTGTTTTACAAATTGGATTTGGTCTTACAGGAGATCGCGTAGCAAATATTCCCTTAATTGGCATTTGCTTTAATCCTGCTGGATGTACTTTCTTAATTTGGCGCGCATTATTAGGAACTTTATGAGTCCAAAACAATATAATAATATGAGAAAAATCTTCAATCCCCTCTAAGCAGTCTAAGTATTCTTTATTTATGATAATCTCAGATTTTTTCAAATCAGTTCCTTGACTTAAGGCTACATCAAAATCTAATTTTATGTCCTTATTTGAATATTTTAGGACTTCCTTATCTGCTTTACTCTTTACAATGCCAATCGGTCTTATTATATAATCAGACATATTATTATTTATTAAAAGTTAATAGTTCATACTATTTTCTAATTTAGTATTACTATTATTATTTATGGCATGAATTTTTCACTAAAACATCTCCTATTAAAAATAAATTTCTGTGATTTCATGGTAATGGAATATAAAAGAAAGATATTTATATAAGAATAAATTCACTTGATTCAAAAAAATAGTTGATAATAGAGAAAATACCATGGAAAAATCGAATTTTATTCGGCAATTTGAAGATTTTGGCATTAAAATGTATGTTCTGGCGATACTTTCTATAATAAGTATTTTTACCGGGGGATTTATCCAATTAGTAATTTTTATTATTATGCTTTTATCACTTAGAGACATCAAAGACGCAAATTTAGAATTACAAAACGAAAAGCTAGAGAAATTTCGAAAATATATCATATATGCGGTAATCGTTGGGATTGTTGGAGCTTTAATAATTATCGTTATTGCCTTTATCGTAGCATTTCTTTTTATTTCAGCAATCCCTGGATTTACATTTAGCTCACCCATTACAGTATCGGAATTTCAACAAATAGTGCCATTAATTGAGATTCTTTTGGTAGTTTTATTGGGAGGATTTCCCGTTGGGGCTGTTGCTTTAGGACTTCTTATAATTGCATGGAAAAGTTTTCATATGTTCTTAGAAGGTAATTCTGGATTATTTCCAAATACTGTTGCCGCAAAAGCTATAGAAGGTTCTGAAAAAATAAAAAAGTCGTATTTGTATCTTCTTATTTCACTTATAATTGGAGTAATTATAGTTCTGATTGCGTTTTTTATATTTCCTCAAATCGAAGCATTGATTATTGATTTAATTGAAGGGACTGAACCCTCAATGGAATTACTGGGAGGAGTTATAGCTGCCCTTGCTATACCGGGTATTGCGATAGCAATTCTTGGAATAGTAAGCTTCATCTTAATGATTGTTGGCTACTTCAAGCTCTCAGAATTAAAACATCTTTAATTTTAAAATATCTTTTATTTTTTTCTTTTCATATATGCCTTGTATAAGTTCAACATTCGTGAAACGGTTAAAGTTTTAAAATTAAGAATAGAACTCACATTCATGATATAAATGATATAATTTTCTTCTAAAATAACAAGGATCTTAAATAAGATTGTTATAAGAAATAATTGTTTGACTACACTTTTTTCATTTATAAACAAAAGGATCACATTGATTTATGAAGAAAATGATATAAAAAAAAGAAAGTTAGTTATTTTTTTTGCAAAGAACGGTTCTTTCTATAAACTAATACCAATCCTAACCCACAGATTGAGCAAATAATAATTAAGATGTTATATCCTGCGATCCCTGGAGGTGGAGTTCTCACAATAGTGATATCAGTAGTTTCTAAGTACGTTATACCATACTGTAATAATTGGACGGGAATATTATTGGAATAATTTAATACAACACGACTTGGGATGTCTTCCAATTGCATGATGATAGCGGTAGTACTATTTATCCATTTAGAATCACTAAACTCCAAATTCAAAGTACTGTTATAAATTTCAATAGGGATTGGTTGGGAATAGCTATAGTGATTAACTCCTTCATTTACATCCTCAATGGTAATATTGATAAATTTAGTATTAGCATTGTAAGTAACATCAACAAAATTATACCTTGGAAGATAAGGATTGTCAAACCATGGATAAAAAAACCAATCTAGAGATTGATTTGCGGCTATTTCCATCGATTGAATTAAATCAGTAAAAGTAGCAATTTCAAAGTAAAATTCATGAGTAAAAATTTTTAATCCTTCAAGAAATGTTTCAGTTCCAATGATACGTCTTAAATTTTCAAGTACTACTGGAGCCTTTTTATAAGCTGTATACCAATAATCATTACCACTACTCAGAGCATCGGG
>JBHLOG010000043.1:0-26326 GCA_048940765.1 Promethearchaeota archaeon
TCAAGAGAGGAATTTAAGCAAACTCTTAAAGATATATCGATGATTGAAGAAGAAGTTAATGAACGACTATCTTTAAAGATATAATTCTTTTTTTGATATAAATTCTAATTGACTTTTAGATTAATTAACTTCATTCAATTATAAATCTAATTTTCCAACTATTATCACTTTTAAATATGTGATTTAAGAAACCTTAACACAAAATTAATTAACCAATTTTAATAGAGATCAATCATAATACTATTTATCAATACGATATAAATGAATGACACTTAAGTTGACTTATCCAATTTGGTTTACATCAAATGAAAGTACTTCCAGCAGATAAGACATGCATAAATTCTGGTTTTTTATGTTCTAATTGTCAAGCTAGACTTGATGCTGGAGAAATTACAGAGTTTGAGATTGATTTAGCAAGAGATCTTATGCAACTAGAGGAAGAACAGGAGCAATTTGGTTTTCTAAAAAATATTTCGTTTTATAAAGCTATTGATTATGAAGATGTAGTAATATTAGTTATTGGGAGAAAGGATAAATTAAAAATAACTCAAGAATTGCTAGATTGGATCAAAGAAACTTATGAAATTGATAAATTAATTCTAATTGAAAAAACCAATAAACCTCGCCCTGTTGTTGAGGCATTAATTTCCCCATATAAACTAGTGTCTTTAAACGAAATATTTCTAGCTACTGGTGATATTGAATTCCGAGCTGTCCTTTGGGAAGAGGATAGGGAAAAATTTTTATTTACTAAAGAGGAACTCGAAGAATTAATTTATGAATTAACAGAGAAAATTACTAGAGTTGAATTTCAATAATTGGTAATGTTTAATTAACTACTTTCTTAATATTTAATAGATTTATAATGGAAGAGTACAAACAGGTAATTTTAATTAGAACTGATCTCAAAATGGGAACTGGTAAAAAGTGTGCTCAGTCGTGTCATGCTAGCGTATCTGCTTCAGATTTTGTTCGGATTCAAAATAAATCAATCTGGAAGAATTGGAAAAATAGTGGACAAAAAAAAGTAGTCCTAAAAATAGAAAGCCTTGACCAATTAAAAGAATTGGTAAATAAACTAGAATCGAATAAAATTCCAAATTTTGTAGTTAGTGATGCGGGATTAACTCAATTAGCACCTGGCACAATAACGGCTGTTGGGATCGGTCCTACCCTTTCATCTAAGATCGATAAAATTACTGGAGATTTAAAATTATTATAATATTAAAACTATAAGATAAAAATTGTCAGAAAAAGAAATAGATAATTATTCTTTTAAAGAAAATAGTGAAAGAGAAGTAGAGAAGTTTGTAGGAATTCAGTCTTATGCAACAAATAAGATGGGGGTCATAGGAGGAGAATATAAAAGAAAGTTGAAGGATTTTATCGTTAGGGAAATCGATAGTAATGGAAAAATTCTTCATATCAAAGAGGACATTAGAACTCATTCTTTTTCTGAAGAACTAAAAGATCACTATACAACTTTTAATTTAATAAAAATTTACATGGATACTTTCGAAGCAATAAAAAGAATTAGTAAAAAGTTAAAAATTCCTTATGATTATTTTAATTATTCCGGATTAAAAGATAAGTTTTCTATTTCAGTACAAAAAATCTCTGTAAAAGGAGATTATGTCGAAGAATTACGAAAATTAAACTTAAAAGATATTTTTATTAGAAATATTCTTCCAACAAAAAAACCTGTTAAACTTGGTAGTCACCGCGGAAACCATTTTACAATTGTTATAAGAAATATAGAAAATACACCGTATCTAAAAAGCAAAATAAACAAACATCTTAATTTTTTAAATAAATTTGGATTTCCAAACTATTTTGGGCTTCAAAGGTTTGGAACTTATAGACCTAATTCACATATAGTTGGTCGATGTATTCTAGAAGGTAACTTTAAGAAAGCATTTGAAGAATTCGTATCAACTACTTATTCTACTGAGTCATTAGAATCTAAAAATGTAAGACGAGAATTTCGAAATTCAAGAGATTTTCAAAAAGCATATCAAGATTTTCCAAACAATTTGAAATATGAAAAAAACATGATTCAGTATTTAGTGGAAAACCCAGAAGATTATAAGGGTAGTATTGACACTTTACATTTCGATTTAAAGAAATTATTAGTAAGTTCTTTTCAATCTTATCTCTTTAATAGAATGCTTTCATTAAGACTTGAGAAAGGCTTTTCTTTATATAAACCTATGAAGGGTGATGCAATTAGCATTTTAGATGATTATAATGGTAATGTGACTCAAGTAAAATACCTTTTTGGTGGATTTTATGATAAATTTCTAAAGAATGCATTGGAAATAAATCGAGCTGTAATAATTATCCCTATTATTGGTAACACTACAAATTTTGATGAATTTCCTTTAATGAAATCATTATTCGAAGATATTTCAAAACAAGAAAAAATTGAAACAGATATTTTTGATAATAACTTGGATAATAGACTAGAATTTAAGGGTTCTATTAGAGCAATGATAGCTAAACCAATTATGTTAAAAATGTTAGAATTAAATGATGATGATCTTAATATTGGAAAGAAAAAGATCAAATTAGAATTTTCCCTTCAAAAGGGAAGTTATGCAACAATGTTAATCAGAGAATTTATTAAATAATTTTAACTTTATATGATTTTATTGTTTCTATCCCTAAGATGTCAATTGTTTTAATAAAAACCACATAATCACCGGGATCTTTATAATAATAGGGATCAGATGATAAACGTAATTTTCTACTTTTAGGGGTTCTATAAGAAAACCAAATATTTCTAAAATCTTTACCTCGATAATCAAAATCAATAGACCAATAATCAATCCAATCTGAATATGATTTAACATTTTCTTTAATTTCATTGGATATTAATTCATCAAAACATATTTTGTAATCAATCAATTCCACCTTAATTTCATTTTTATTTTGGTGGATTTTTAATTTTATATTAGAAGTGTTTTGGATGTTGAAAATATCTTCATCGTTGACATCTTTATTCCAAAATACTTCTGGCACCGAAATTATTTCATTTTTCTCGTCAACACTTAAGATTTTAAAGGATTTATGTTCTCTATTATAAGGCTTAGACCAATTTAAAAGATTATTACTTTTTCCAATATCGAGAATTCTTTTTCTTGTGATATGAATCGATTGCCAGTTTGAATCACATCCGATCCAACGTCTTCCAAGTTTTTCTGCGACTGCTAAGGTCGTGCCTGAACCACAAAAAAAATCTGCTACAAGATCTTTTTTATTTGTAGAAGCTAAAATGATTCTTTTTAAAAGGCGTTCCGGTTTTTGGGTGGAAAAACCTTGGTACTCTGAAGTATTAGCTCTGATATAGGGAATGTCTCTCCAGAGGTCCCTTGGAAAAATTCCTTCTTTTTCTACGTAAACTTTTCTTGATAACTTTTTTCCATTGTGACTTCCCCCTCTATAATAAAATACTCCTTTATTATCTTTTTTCAGTGCATTTTTTACGCGATCTGAAAATTCTTGATATATATTCGGGTCGTCATTAAAAATATAATCATCTGATCGTGAATAGAAAAGAATAGTATCATATGATCTAATGTAAAATTTTCTTGTTTTGACTGAAGCAGCGGGATATGCCCATATTATTTCATTCCTAAAGTTTTCAATTCCAAAAATTTCATCCATTATTAACTTTATATAATGAGATATGTGCCAATCTAAGTGTATATATATAGAACCAGAATTAGCTAACAGCTTTTTCATTATAATAAGCCTTTCATATAAAAAATTTAAATATGAGTCCAATTTTTCTCCCCATTTATCCTTATAGGCTATATTATCCAAAAATTTTCCGTTTTCTCCTATATGAATTTTAAGATTAAAATCGCCCCCTGTAGCAAATGGAGGATCAATATAAATTAGAGATACTTTTTTTTTGAATTCATTTAATAATGATTTTAAAACTTGCTTATTTTCTCCCCAAATTAGTAGATTATGCCATTCTTTTTCTGACTTTAAACCTATTCCAGAAACAGGATAAGTATCAACTATATGAAAAGGATTAATTTCACTAATTTTTAAAAAGAGATCATTTCTTTCTTTTTTCCCTTTCCATTTCAATAATACCATAAATAATAGATAAGAAGGGAAAAATTTAATTTTTAATTTAACTTTTAAAATTATATTTTTTTTATTATAAATAACAAATTGATGAAAATGTATGCTGGATGATCTAGGAGATTGGAGAAAAACACATTATACTAAAGACATTACACCAGATTTAGATGGTAAAGAAGTAATTTTAGGTGGATGGGTCCGTAATTTTAGAGATTTAGGAGGATTAAAGTTTATATCTCTGCAAGATAAGTATGGAGAACGTCAAATAACTTTGAAAAAGGGACGTATTTCAGATGAATTGTTTGAAAAAGCTAAAGTTGGATACCAATATTGTTTAATGGTAAAAGGTATCGTTAAAGCATTTAATGAAGCACCAGGGGGTATAGAAATTATCCCTTCAGAAATAAAAATATTAAATGTAACCCCTGAAAAGCTTCCAATAGATATGACTGGAGAAACAGTATCTGAGTTAGATATTAGATTAAATCATCGAGCATTGGATCTAAGATCACTAAAAAATCATGCTATTTTTGAGATTAGGGGAGAATTACTTAGATCCATTAGGAAATTTTTATTTGAAAGAGATTTTACTGAAATAACTACTCCCAAAATTATAGGTTCCGCGACAGAAGGGGGTACTGAATTATTCCCTATTATCTATTTTGAAAAAGAAGCATTTCTTACTCAATCTGCACAATTATATAAGGAACAATTGAGTGGAGTTTATGAGAAAGTTTTTGAAATTAGTGATTGTTTTAGAGCTGAAAAAAGTCGAACAAAAAGACATATTTGTGAGATTTTTACTTTAGATGTAGAGATGGCTTTCTCAACAATGGAAGACATTCTTGAAATATTGGAAGAAATAGTTCATAATGTCATTAAAGATATAAGAGAGAATCAATTATCAGCATTGAAATTTTTAAAAATGGAGGATAAAACAATCATTCCAGAAATTCCTTTTCCTAGATATAAATATGAAGAAGTTATTGATTTAATTAATGAAAAGTTTAATGCTAACATTGAGTTTGGAGAAGATATTTCTACTGAGGCTTATAGAAGATTAGGTAATGAATTTAACGATTATTATTATATTACTCACTGGCCAATGTCTATAAAACCTTTTTATATTATGCCTTCAAAAAATTCTAAATACAGTGAATCATTTGATTTACAAAAGGGAATGTTAGAATTAAGTTCAGGAGGTACTAGAGTTCATAGTAAACAGCAAATAATAAAAGCACTTGAAGAAAAAGGACTTAATCCTCTAGCGTTCACCTCACATCTTAATACATTTGATTATGGCATGCCACCGCATGCAGGTTTTGGTTTAGGTATTGATCGATGGTTAACTATTTTATGTGGTTTAGATGATATTCGGGAGGTTGTAATGTATCCTAGAACACCTGATAGACTAACTCCTTAAAAAAATTAATATTAAAATTTTTAAAAAAATGATGAATGATTATATACAAGATTATATCAAAGCAGGAAAAGGAGTTATTGCTGCTAAGAAACTAATAAAAAATAAAATCAAACCAGGAGTGTCTTTTTTAGAAATCGCAAATATATGTGAAGCTGAAATAATAAAAAACGGGTGTGAACTAGCATTCCCTATTAATATGTCTTTAAACGAGATTGCAGCTCATTATAGCCCTCCAATTGATGATCAAACTATAGTTCCAGAAAAAGGATTATTGAAAATTGATATAGGAGCGCATTATAACGGTTATATTGCAGATTCTGCATTTACTATCAATATTGATGAGGATCCTAAATTTCAAATTTATATTGAAGCCGCAAAAGAAGCTCTTGAAGCTGCAATTCAATTATTTACTCCAGGGACAAAATTATACGAATTAGGCGAAGTTATTGCCGAAAATATTATAAATCATGGTTTAAGACCTATTGTAAATCTAGGTGGCCATGAATTGAAACGGTATAATTTACATGCTGGACCTTTTATTCCAAATTATAAAGAAAAAATGCATAATCAAGAATTAAAACCAGGAGATGCATATGCTTGTGAACCTTTTGCGACATCTGGAGTCGGTAAAGTGGAAAATGGAAAATATTGGTATATTATAAGGTTTGTAAAAAAAATTAAAAAAAATATGCCTTATGAATACTTGTCTTATATGAATAAAATTGAAAAAAACTTTCGAAATCTTCCATTCTCTCCACGGTGGATAGAAAAATTAAAATTTATACCTAAAAATAAAATACAGAGAACTATTGAATTCCTGCTAGGAAAAAAAGTACTTGAGAAATATAATATTTTAATTGAAAGAACTAAGGAGCCTGTAGCTCAAGAAGAACATACTATTGTTTTAGATATGGATGGGAATAGAATTGTCACTACCAGGGAATAATTTTAAAAATAAATTATCTGTTATTATTTTATGTGCAGGAAAGGGAACAAGGCTTAAAAAAATTACAAAAAACTTACCAAAACCGTTAATTAAGATAGAAGCATTGAATAATTCTTCAATTCTCAATCACACTATTAATAATTTAATTAAATTAGAAATAAAAAAAATTGCGATAGTAATAGGTTATTTAGGAGATGCTATTCGAGAAAATATCTCCACTCTTTTAAAAGAAAATTGTTCGCTACAAGATAGATTAATAATAATTGATACTGAAAATCAATATAAATTAGGATCTTTATATTCCTTTTTATCTATAACTAAGAATCATCTATTTTTCAATCCTAATTTTAACTATCTATTAATTCCAGGTGACACTATTTTTGATTTTCGCTTATTAGAGGAAATTTTGTCCTTAATTTCTAAAAACTTTAAATTTCTTCAAATTTATTCATTTGCTTTTTATAGAAAGATAGATATAAATACTTTTAAAGAATTTTATAAAGGAAAAAAAATAATTTCTGTTGCTGAAGTTGAAAAAAGTGGTTTAGATATGACTTTAAAAAAAATATACCAAAATAAATTACAATTTTTTCCTTCAAAGAAAGTAATGAATCAACTAATTCCCTTATTTGTATTTAATTATGATACTATTAATGAAATCTTACATTATAAAGGGCTAATTCCAACAAAAACAGTCTGGGAATCAGTAAATTATATAATAAATAAAAAGAAAGAGATTCTTGTCTTCGAAATTAAAAGTTATAATAATTTTAATGATATTGATAGTTTAGAAGATTTAGTTGATTTCAATAAAAAAAAAAGAGAGGACAATAGGCGCTCCGATTAATCTAAGTATAATTATTCATGGGAATAAAAGAAAAATCCGATGAACCAATTATGAAATCAAAGCTCCTATTTATTAATTCCGATTTAATGTAATACATGTCTCCTTGTCTCAGGTACCAAAAAAAATACCATAAAATTCAACAAGAATTCAGATTTTTATGCTAAATTGTCTTAAGCTCAAAAAATGTATAAATTAAATCGAGAATTCAACGAAAAACTTTAAATGCTGCTCCAAAGTGCTGAATTAAATATTGTTTTTGACGTATAATCTATTTCCTCTGTTTTAAGCACTAAGGGAACAAATGAATATAACCATATGAGAGTATTTTGAATCCTCAGAAACTAAAAAAAAATGTCAGAAATTAAGGATCGATTTAATAAGTGTATACAACTAATTCGGGTTAATAACCGTAATTGTGTATCTAATACCAATGCAAAAAACCTATTATCCTCCAACTAATTATATGAAACTTTATTTATTTAAATCTTCTTATTAATCTAAATAATATATTCATAGATTTATTGGAGAAAATCTAATGAATACCTAAATTAATTTAAAATAATATAAATATCAGAAATTACATTATTTATAAAATATGAGTGTACCAATAAAGATTGAATTGTTTGGAATTGGCACATTAGGTGCTACCATTATTAGACACATTAATCCTCTTACAGCTGATGCATTAATTGATAAATTACCTTTTGTTTTAAGAGGAAGGTTTAGTTTTGGTTCAAAAAAATATTGGACGTTGCCTGGTGTTGAAATATTTAAAGGAACAAATCCCAAATCAACAACCAATGTAAAAAAAGGTGACATTATTTACAATCCTAAAACTGATGAATTAATAATAATTATTGAAAACATTGAAATGCCGAATAAAGTAAACATAATTGGTAAAGTAAATACTAATCTTGAAAAAATATTGAACGCAAGAAATGGATTAAATACTAGATTATTAAGGATCTAATCAGAAGATGGCAATTTCTAAAAAATTAACAATTGTATTTATTATCTTCTATTTCATTGTATTTATCTATTTGTTCCTATTTTTATTTGTACCAGATTTCCAAAAATTTATTATTAGATTAAGACAAAATTTAATAATTATTACACAGGGTTCAAATTATTTTTGGGCGCTATTAATTTCTCTTGGAATATGCTTTTTGGGGTCTGCATCAATAGGATTTCCAATACCATTTCCCTTTGTTTTATTTTCCCTTTCCAATTCAGTTTATCTTAAATATTCCAGTATAGGATTAGAAATAACAAAAATATTACAAAATGGAGCTTTTTGGCTTGAAATTATCGGTCTTGCCATAATGGGAGGTCTAGGTAGCGCATTAGGGGAATTTTCTGGTTATGTTGTAGGATATGGAACAAAAAAGATAGCAGAGGAGAGAGATTCAGTTGTTTTAGATAATATTGATGGTTTTGGAAAGCTAATCTTAGAAAATAAAAAACGTACACCTTTATACATATTTCTTTTTGCTTTAACACCACTTCCAGACGATATTTTGTTTTTACCTTTGGGTATGATTGGATATCCTTTTTGGAAATGTATTATTCCTGGTTGGTTAGGCAAAAATTTTACAACTTTATTTTATTGTTGTTGGCCGATTTTTGTTGCAGTAGGATTTCTTGCTCAAGGTCTTGAATCTAATGATATATCAAGTATAATTTCAGAGGCTGTATTTCTAATAGTTACAATTACAGTTATGTTTTTTATTATGTCTTTTAATTGGGTTAAATATCTTGAGAAACGAAATCAGAAGAAGCTTCAAAATTAAAAATCAAGACTAGTTTAATACTATTTTATTTCCTTGTTTAGACAATTTTTACAAACAAAAACTGTTTTCCTTTTTTTTTTAGAGTTCTCATCATAATAAATTTGTCTATAGATGAAATTATTACAAATTTCACATATAGCTTCGAGACGAGTCTCCTCTAGCAATGGTCCCAAATGTTCAAAATTAGATTTAATGTCAGATTTCATAAAATTAATCAATTGATTTGGTTTGAAGTGTAATTTTAATATTAGAAATTAAATCTTTATTTTTTAAATTCATTTTTTTCTTCTGATATCTACGTTCTCTATTATCGAAAAAAGGTCGACTTCCTAAAGAAACATTTGCAATTTCTATCCTTGGATACATACGTTTTTTTAAAATTTCAGCAACTTCAACAGCAGTGCTAATTTCGTCTCCTTCACCCTTTATCAATAATGATTTCCTGCCTCCAGAAAATGCAAAAATTGCATTTTTAATTGATTTCTCTTTATCGTTTCTGTGTCTTATTATAATTGTAGTTTCATTAACCATGTACGAACCTCATTATTCGCAATAAAATTTTATACTTTTTTAAAAAGAAGCTTAATTCTTAATAATTTTAATAATAATATAAAATTTTACTAAAATTCTTAAATTGATCATATTTTTTTATGCTTTTAAAGTTTGATAAAAGCAAGATAATAATTTTTTATTAATCCAAACTTAGATTTAATTCCGATCTTTTATTTAACTCATCTAAAACTTTGTAATAATCCGAACTTTTCTCTTCTAAATATTCAATGATTTTTCTTTCATTGGTGTCAAGATATAAATAAAAAGGGAAGATTTTTTCAATTCTTTTAGAGAAGTCGTTTATTAATTTATCATACCATTCATTTGGTTTCTTCAACATATTTTGGATTTTTTTTGTTAATTTTGTCTTTTTAGCATTATATTTTTCATTTTCTTCTTTTTCTAAAAGTTCATCTAAATCATCATAGGCATTAGCAATTATATTTTCTATTTTTTCTCTAAATTTAGGAATACGATATGACTTTTTAAAATAATCAGGATCCCATTCATACAAATACCGTTCATCCTCTTCTGCTACTTCAATATCATCTGTTACAATTATATCTTCCTTTGGTACTAAAATTAAACCATAATTTCGTTGTAATTGAGCGAATGCTTTTTTACGGAGTATATCATTAATATATTGAAGTTCTTTTAGTACTTTTTCTATATTTCTATTTACTTTTTCTATTACATCATCAACTTTTTCTACCATTTCTTCTTTTTTTAACTCATATTCCAATTCAACTAAGTCATATGTAGAGGAAATCCCTAATTCTGGATTCTTTAATCTCAGTCCAGCAATTCCTAAAAAATGCAATTTAGATTTTTTTTCACAATGATCAAAAATTAGTCCTACTGCATAGGGATTAGGGATTTGATATCCTAATTGTGTCATACAATCGATAGGGCTATAAAAAAAACCAAATCCTGGATGAGTGTGAAACCAACCTACGATAAAATCATTCTTATCATCTTGAATAGATCTTTCGAATACAGATGCATCAATTTGAGCCATATCGACATATTGTTTGTTCTCATATTTTACACCTGCTCTATCTCCAACTACCATAGGAATAGCATCTTTTACAATAACTTTAGAATTATTTTCTATAGATCCAATTAAAATTCCATACACTTCTCGCCATTTATCTGGATTTTGATCATTATTAGCATATCTTATCGAATAACCTACGATTCTCTTATATGTCTTAAAATTTAATAACACTTCAGTCTTGAATGGATCGACTTTTCTATTTTTTGGCATAAATCTAGTAATTATTAATTTGCAATATTATACTTTAAAAATATAATAAATTATTCTATATAGAATTTAAACAAAGTTTAACTATTTAAATTATAGTCAACGATATTATTCTTCTCATTCTAATCTTAAAATTTTTAAAAAGATAAAATAAGTAAAGAACATTAATAAAAAGAGTAAATTTAATAGTTAAAAATCAAAAAAGTTATAAAATGCAAATGGATGAAAGCAAGCTAAATTATAACGAAAAAATTCGAGATATAAAACGAAAAGTGATGACAATTTGTGGGCTTCCAGGCTCTGGCAAATCAACTGCAATAAAAGCAATAGAAGATTTAGGAATTGTTGTTACCATGGGTGACATTGTTCGAAATGAAGTCGAAAAAAGAAAATTAGAACCTACTGGTAATAATATTGGTAAAATTGCTAGTGAGTTGCGTGAAACAGGTGGACCTGCAATAATTGCTAATAAATGTATAGATGTGATAAAATACTTGAATGAAGAGGTAATCTTTGTTGATGGAATTAGATCTCTCTCTGAAGTTAATGCATTTAGACAATTTTGGAAATTCCCAATTGTAGCAATAGTTGTTGATGAAAAAAAAAGATTTAAGCGCCTTTTTAGTAGAGGTCGGAGTGATGATCCAAAAACTCTCGAAGATTTAAAGGAGAGAGATAAAAGAGAGATAAATTTTGGACTAGATAAAGTTTTAGAAAATGCAAATTATAAGATCTTGAATAATTCTACAATCAAAAATTTAAAGAAAAAAACAAGAAAGGTTGTTATGGAAATTATTAATTCCTATTAATTTTACGAGTTTCTTATTTTAAATAATCCGCAATTACTTTTGCTAATGAAACTTTACTTGCTTCATTATCAATTGAATCTGTTCCAACGATTTCATCAGCTCCAGCTTTTATGATTCTAAATTTTGCTTGTTCTAGTAATAATGCATGTGTCGCGACGGCAAAAACTTTTCTAGCACCAGCTTCTTTTGCTAACTTTATTGCTGTAGCCATGGTACCTCCTGTAGCAATAATATCATCCGCAATAACAATATCTTTATCCTTGAGGTTTAAAGTTCCACTCATTTGTATTTTACCAGTTTTAACATCCCTCTCTTTTTCTAACACTTCTACAGGAATATCTTCTCCAAGATGCTTGGAAAAAGCAGTAGATCTTTCAATAGCACCTTTATCTGGAGCTATAACAACGAAATCTTTTGCTCCTTTTGCTTTAATATAATCCGCAAGTAGTTTCATAGAATCTATATTTATTGCTTTACAAAGACATTCATCTATAATTGAAGGAGCATGTATATCAACTACATAAAATTCGTCAATACCTATGGAATTGATTAAACGTATAATTACATAACCGAATTGGCTTTCTCCTGGTCTGAATATTTTATCTTGACGAGCATAGGCTAAATAAGGCACAACAACGATAATTTTGATAGCACCCATACGTTTAACAGAATCAATCATCATCAAAAGTTCTAATAATCGAGAGTTTTGATTACCACTCGAACTAGGACCTGTTGAATGCACAATTATAACTTCTTTCCCCGCTATTATAGTTTCATTTTCTATATTAATTCTTAAATAATTCTCTCCATCTGGAAAATTTTTAGTCTCTGTATTTATCGCTTCAATTCCTAGCTCTTGAGCAATCTTTAAACCGAGAATTTGTGAAGCAGGACCAGTTATCAAAATTTTATTCTCCATTTTTAAAACCAACAAAAATTGAATTTTATTACTTATTTTATGATTGCTTTTCTTATATTTTTTTCAAGAACTTAAGTACTTGTTCAAATAGATGATCTCGATGCCCTTTAAATGAATGACCTCCTGTATCATATATTATTACATTTTCATCATTTAAACCTAAATGTTCTTTAATTTGAATAACATTATGAAAAGGCATTCTTGAATCATCTTTACAATGGGCTAAAAAGATTCTTCTATTATTTAAAGGATCCTTTTTCAAAAAATAAATTGGACTTACTTTCTTTATAAGATTGTCAGGAATTTTTAAATTAACTGTGCTATAATCATACCTGGTACATAAAGCTACCAAGACTTTTATTCTTCTGTCTATAAAACCGTGAGTTAAGATTATCGCCCCACCATAACTTCTTCCAAAAAGCGCGATTTTATTTTCTAAAAGTCTATCTGACTGATTTTTTAATAGCCAACTAATTACATCGTTTAAATCAGAGAAAATCTCTGGTGTTGTTTTTATAAAATCAATTTTCTCTCCATTAGTTGCAGTTTCGCCATGGCCACGATAATCATAAGATAAAACATAATATCCAGAGCTAGCAAAACGTTCAGAAAAGCCTCTAACAAATTTACTTTCTCGATGCTCTAAAAATCCTGCTAGATTAATTATCCATGGAGCTTTCAATGATGTATCTGATGTATAATAAATTGATCCTTTAAGTATGATATTATCTGATTCAATAGGAATATCGATGTTTTCAATTTTTAATGACGTCATAATGATTACAGATTAAATCTCTCCTTTATATTTTTTAATTAAATTTTGAAGAGTTTTAATTGCAAAATCTATACAGTATTTTTCATCTTCAGGTAAACCCATTAATGCTTTATTAATATCTTCTATTTTTAAATCTTCAGCAAATTGAATTGGCTTTCCTTCAATTAATATCATAGTTTGACTCGCAGTTGCTACCATTACACCACATCCATCAGTTTGAGAATATGCTTTAATGATATTATCATTCTCAATTTTTAAATATAATCCTAAAAAATAATTTTTAAGTCCACCCTTTAGTTCTTCAAAAATAGTTATATCTTCTTTCGGAGGTTTACCCCAATTGTGGGGTTTATAGTATAGATTTACTACTTTTTTATTATATTCCTCAATATCTTTTTTTATTATTCTTTTTTGAAGTTTACTTACGAAGTCATCAAAATTATTTATCATTTTTATACAACAATGGAATTTATTTTTGATGTTTTAATACATGATTTTCTAAACTCGATGTATCTCCAGGTTTTCTTTGATATTTTTTTAATATTTCAATTATTTTCTGATTTAGTGTATAATGCTCTGCAAGACAGCTTGTGTTATCCAAAAATTCTTCTCCTTTACGAATCGTAGCAGTGTTTTCAGTAATTTTAATTACTTCTGTGGCGATGATACCATTGATATAAATTAAATCTGCAAGCATATTTTTAATATATAATAATATTGAAATTTGTTCGGACATAGTTAAAAGAATAGTCCTAATAATAAAATAATAATGATTTCAAAATAACCAATCGAAGATTAAAATCTGAATTATTAAATAAAGTAGATTATTTTAAAAACTGAATAAATAATGGACCCTAATGTTAATAGAAGAATCATAAACAATCTTTTACAAAATGTCCTAATCATATACTCTTTTAAAACTTCAATTGGAAATTTTTTCACATTATTTAAATATTTTTGAATAATATTCTGATTTTTAGATTTCAATGTGACATGAATCCTATAAGTTATTGAAGGTGTTTTAATTTCAAGCATATCAATAGGAAAACATAAATATAAAAATATGAAAATAATTACCGCCATCATATATATACTACTTATTATAATATCATCAATCTTCGACAATGTATCAATAATAGCCCAGCTTTCTATTTTTTGAATTAAACCTATTATTAGTAAGCTCCCAAGCCCAAAAATATCAAAAAAATCCAAACTTCTATACCACTTTCTTATTTTGATTGATTCAATTTGATAAGCAGCTAAATAGTGAAACTTATAACTAAAATTTCGTTGAAATATAAAAATTTCAATTTCTTCATCATAATAAAGCTTATCTCCTCTTCTTTTACTGAAATCGAGAGAAATACTCTTAACTAATAAAGTAAAACCATATATTAATGCAACCCACCAAAATAAAGGACCAAATGATATTATATTAGTTGCCATAAAGAGTCCGGGTATAATTAAGAACAGTGCAAATATAAATTTAAATAACTTTATATGTGTATCATCTAAACCTGAAAAATTTGCGTGTTGGTTGTGATTAGGCGAGAGTTTTTTTCCAGTTTCATGTTTTAAAAAATTAATTAAATCTTGTTTTAAATCTGAATGCCTCTTTAATTTAACAGGAGAAAACCACAACTCATATAAACAATTTTTTGATACAATCCCAAAATAATCTTGTTGAAACATTACTAATAATACTAGAGCAATTATTTCTAAAATTGAAATCACTATAAAAGTCCAAGATATAATATAAGATAAATCAGTATTGTCTATCACAGATGAAAAGATTCCTAAAACGAGTTGTATTCCTATAAAAGGTAATAATAAGATAATCCAACATAATTTTAAACCAAAATGATTATTTTGATATTTTATGAGTTCAATATCTTTTTTTGGAATTTCTGTTAATAATGGACATAAAGGTCTCATTTCAAAGAAGTAGTAGAAATTTTTTGATTGAGAAAAAATTCCTTTGAAAGGACTTAGAAGAAAATAAAATAATAAAACAAATCCAATCCCCAGAGCTGGAAGTCCAGATATGTAAAAGAATGATCGACTACCAAGAATTAGAGTATTACCAAATCTTATTTGATATAATCCAATTTCTGCCCCAAAAATGAGAGATGATATCAATCCTGCTATAATTAGTAATATAGCTGCTATTAGTCTTGTTATTGCAAATGAATAGAATTTCACATAAATTTCTATTGAGTCTCGTAAATTATTTAATTTTTTAATTGTAAGTGAGTTTTGTCGTAAATAATATGGTGGTATAAAGAATCTTGAAGTAATTATTATACCAATAATAATTATTATAACATTGATTATAAAAGAGATGTTTATGTCGTTGATTAGAATTCCAAAATCAAAACCTGTTAAAAAAAGGAAAAAACCTATAAAAAATATAGATATTCCAATAATCAAAAATAAAAATCTAAAGATATATTTGATTGGATGTTTTTTTTTCAATTTTTTGTTTTCTTCGTCCATTAAAAAGTTCATAAAAAAACTTGGCTTTTCTGAGTAAAATCAATTAATTTAATGTTATTTCTTTCTTTAATAAAATTTCAACTTTTTATCTTATCAATTTAATTTGGTCTAAAAAGGGATATAATATTTTACTTGAATTAACTTATATATCAAATAATGGATTTCAAGGATTTTAAAGATGGATTGACTAGTTTATCGTTGGTCTTATTTTTTTTCTCATTAACACTTTTAATAGGGACGTTTATAGTTAAGCCTTATATTGGTTTACAAGCTCAAGAACGAGACTTTATTATTATTTTATGTTCAATAAATCTTTTAGTTTCTTCTTATTATTTGAGGATTGCTTTAAAATTAGAAAAAATTTTCAAGTTAGAAAATAAAGTCATAGTTAAGTTTGGTAAAATAATCGGAATTGTAACTTTATTCTATATTCCTCATATTTTTGTGTTTGCTACACTTTTTTTTAGAGATTTGCATAATCTAGAATTAATTTTGATATTTCTTATCTTTCTATTGGAGTTAATGTTAATAGGTCTAATATTTAAAGAAGTTTATGATTTATTATTTTTAGAAGAGTCCCAACGAGATTTTGAATTAGAAGCCAATCGTAAAAAGTATATTGAGCGAGAAAAAGGCCATTTACCTGCTGAATTGCTATAATTTCCAAGCAAATTAAATTTGACTTTAACGTTTCGCTAACTTTTCTATAGCGGAATCAATCATTTTTAATTTTGTTGAATATTTTTCCATAAGATCTGCGAATTTTTCTACATCTATTTCATTACTTTCTTTTAACAACTTCAATTCATTTATTGTTCTTACAACTCCAGCTTTTTTATCTATTAATTTTTCCCTTTTACTATACGGTATTTTTTCTTCTAATTTTTTTCGTTGGTATGACTTAAATCGTTTAACATTTAAATCTTTAGGTACAAATTTTGTTAAATATATAATATTTTTAGGCACAAATGGAGCTAAATTCTCTGGAATAATGATGATGGGTTCTGGATCTTGAATCTTCTTTATTTCTTCATATTCTAGTTCTTCTAAATCATTTTCATTTATATTATCTTTTACAATAGATAAATTTAATTCAACATTTTCTCTTTCCTCATTTGAAAAGGAAATATTTTTTAACATATCTTCCCAAATATCTTTAGCTTTTAAAAAATACCATAGAGCTTTTTGTTGTAATTTAAGGACTTTTTCCTTATTAATTGATGTAATTGACGATTCCAAAGTAGCACGAGCTTTAAGGTAACACGCTTTCCCCATATCATAATGAAATTGGGCTCTAATTTGTTGTTTCTTTTTTTCTTCATGCTTTCTCAAATAAAATAGTCTTTTTGATAATAAACTGAGCCCAGCATATAATTTTGAAGAAAAGTAAATATTATTGTTAATTTCTTCTCTTAATGAAGCAAAACTTTGAGCAAGAATTCTTGATTCCTCTGAATTTAATTCTAAATTTTCGGAAGAGAGAGTTACACCTTTATCTTCTTGATAAACTACTGAAGTACTAAAATATGCGGCAGTTTTATACATTTTACTACATTCAGTCATCGCTATAATAGCATTTTCCCATTCTTCTTCAGTTTCATATTTTTCTGCTAAACTTGAGTATGCCCTCGCCATAACCCATAATACGCGAGCGCATTCAAACAAAATATCTTGAATTTCAATTTCCTGATTAGTTAAAGGATCAATAAAAACAGGAGTAATATCTAATTCCTTTAAAATATTTTTATGACTTTCTGTTCTATAATTTATATTTAAGATCTTCGTATATTCTAATATAAGATTTAGATCGTCCAAACTAAAAGATTCTTCTTCTTTTTTTAAGGCATCTTCAAGTTTTTTAATTTTAAAGTGAAGATACCTAATCCGCATCATGGTTTCTTCATCAAAAAACATTCAGAATCAGCAATTTTTAATAGATTTGAGTTACATAACAATATTTAATATTTCTTTTAAAATCTTTTGATGTTTTTTTTTTTATTATGATAAAATCGAAATTTACGTAATAACTACTTGAATCTTGTATGAAGTTTTCATTTTTCTATTATAATAAATATATTCTGAATATTTGAAACATTATTTTACAAGTAAATTAGCAAAACATTTTTATTAAAAACTAATCTATAAAAATCTAATTATTAACTTCATTTTAAAAGTGGCTAAAAAATTAATTTTTATCTTTGAGTTTGTCTCTGGTGGAGGTTTTAGTAAAACATATATACCATCATCAATTTTTTGTGAAGGCTTTGGAATGCTGAGATCCATTATCTCAGATTTTAAAGCTTTAGATTTTGAGATTCATACAATTTTAGATTACCGAGTATTTTTTTTATCACAGTTTTTACAAGCTGATATTATTAAACGAGTCGATTTTAATGAAGATTATAATAAAATTTTTAAAAAATTTACAAAAAAATGCGATTATGTTTTTATTATTGCACCCGAATCTTCTAATACTCTATATAAATTGACTAAAATTGTTAAAAAATATAATAAAATAGTTTTAAGTACAAGTATAACTGGTATTAAACTCGGTAGCTCAAAAATAAAAACCTTTAAATTTTTTAAGAAAAATGATGTTTGTACTCCCAAAACTTACAAAATTCCTTATAAAAAGAATTTATTAGATTTAGGTTTTATTATTCAAAAATTTAGAGAATTAAAAAGTCCTATAGTAATTAAACCTGAAGATGGTGTTGGAGCGGAATCAATTTATTATTTTGAAAAAGAAGATCATATTTTAAACTGTTTTAATAACCTTAATAGCAAAATAGATTCTAAAAGGACTTACATTCTTCAGGAATTTATTAAAGGTAGAGATTTAAGTATTTCTTTAATAGGTTGTCCGAAACTGTTAGAATTACATCCAATAATTTTAAGTGTAAATTCACAAAACATCAGCTTGAAAAATTTTGAGTCTGAATATTATGGTGGTTATTGCCCGTTAGAAGATTCAAAAGACATCCTTAAAAGATTATCATTTCTGCTCAAGAAAATACAAACAATTAAAATTGAAGGATATTTTGGTATAGATTTCATAGCTAAACATGATCTTTCTTTTTATTTAATCGAAATAAATCCTAGGTTAACTACTTCATATATTGGATTAAGAAATATTATAAATATTAATTGTGCTGAATTAATTCTTAATTCTAAGTTTAATTTTCTAAGTAAGCCTGAGATAAATCCAAAATTTTATTCAATTTTCACTCGGATTGATTTCTATTCAGATAAATTTGAAAATATGGAATCTTTCTATAATGAATTTATGCCTAAATTAATAAAGTTAATTCCTGAATTCGTTACACCACCAATATCCCTTAATGGCACCAATCAATACTCATGTTTTATTGCTACAAAAACTAAGGATTTAGATTCTTCAAATATGAGATTGAATGAAATAATTCAGTCTTTGAGGGCTTTAAATTTCAATATTATTAAACCAACAAAAATAGGATTATCATGAAACTTCCATAATGAAGAAACAGTGAAACTATTAAACTACTTTCAATTTTTAATTCTTTCTTTACACACAAACTATATGATAACAACCACAATGACCACACTTGAAAAATAATTAATAGAATTTTATCAAATAAGTTAAAAATACTTATATTTATTAGATTAAACCATTTTAAGATCAAGTGTAATGCGAGGTAAAAAGTCATTGGCAATTGAATAATCGGAAAACTTATTAGAAAATTTATTGTATTTTCATTCTTTTTATAAAATAATCTGGAAATTCCTTCTATAATAATGAAAAATATAATAAAATTTATTATAAAACTAGTAATCATTAAACTCTGAAAAAATAAAGCCATAACTTGTTCTCCCATCTCTATGTAAAACAACAAAAATGGATAATAATTATTTAAACTACATAAGGTCGTTCCTACTATTAAAATAATTATAGAAATTATTACTGTGATAATTTTATCTTTTTCTTCAAACTGGATAAAACGTTTTAAAGTAATCTTTACTAATTTACGTAATGCTGGAGATTTAAACTCCCGATGAATGAAATCAGGTGATTGAATTGATTCAATGTTATCTTTTAAAGAATTATATGCATATATCCCTAATTCTTTCAAATAATACTTTTTGTCTTTTTTCTGTTCAATTAAATCTGATAAAGTATCTAAATGATGATATATCGTTCCAGTACTAACTTTGAGTTCTTTCTTGAGTTTAGTAAAAGTTGCGTATTCGTTATCTCCAATAATTCTTATTATCTTTCTTCTTATTTCATGTCCTAGAGCATAGTAAAAACTTGATTCAGTATTTTTTTCATTAATATCATCTTTTATGTTATTATATTTTTCAGAAATTCTTAATTACCCTCCTTAACTTTTTCATTTGTTATAAGCACATTAAGCAGATTAAATAATATTAATAGAAATCCTATAATTCCTAAATAAAATCCAATACCTGCATTAGATATATATTGAATTTCTTGAGAAATATAATCTATAAGAAAAATCAATAAAAAGCCTAAACCAATAAAAATTGTTATTATTAATTTTATTTTTAAATCAATCTTATAAATAATTAGAATATTGGCTATTAGGCAAATTATACCACTTAGTAAGGGAAATAAAAATAAAAATGAGTCTTCTAGAGCAATATCTAGAGTGATAATATAAATCTCGATTAAACTATAATCCGAAAACCATGAAAAAAATTCAGACAATATTAATATGATAGAGCCAATTACTCCTATTAGGTATGTATTTATATTTTTTTTAAATTCCATTAATTGTCATTCAATATTTTTCTATTAAATTAAAAAATTATAAAAATCCAAAAAGAATATTATTAAAATAAATTTTGAAAATATTAATTTTTCTTAATGAGTAAAAAGAAATAAAAAAAACCACATGAGTTAAAATGTCTTCAAATACTATAACTGAAATAGAAACAGAATCACCTCCTTTATTTAATTATCTTAAGCAAGAAATACCTCTTGAGGATCTGAGAGATTATGCTTCCCCAAGACGTATAACTTCAATAGACTTTCTTAAAGGATTTGCAATAGTTTTTGTAATTCTTGCGCATACTGCGAGTGGTTGGCTAGCACCAGATTCAGAATATTTATATGGAATAATGTTCGCTTTATTAGATATTTTAGGACCCTCTTTATTTGTATTTCTTTCAGCTCTAAGTGTAATATTTAGTATCAGAAGAAAGGAAGGTATTTTACCCCAAAAAATAATTAGAAATCGAGTTTTAACTCGCGGTATTGTAATGATAGTAATAGGAATGCTTACTAATATTTTAATTCTAGAAGAAGGAGAAATAAAGATCGCAATTTACGGGTGGAATATTATTACTTTTATTGGTTTTTCTCAAATTTTTTCTTATTATATTTTAAAATTAAAGAAATCTAGACGAATAATAATTGGAATATTAATAATTATTTTATCCCCTGCTTTAAGGGCGATCCTCTATGAAGGGAAAGAAGATGGAAATTTAATTTTAAGCTTTTTTCACTATATTGTAACTTCTCCAACACCTCATTTAACTCTTTTACCCTGGGTTTCAATATGCTTCATTTCTACAATATTTGGCGAATATATTTATGATGCAATGAATAAAGGAACTAAAAATGCATATGTTGGTTTATTTAGAATATTTTTTGTATGGGGAATTATTTTTATTGTAATTGGAATTTTCTCCTTTTATCCTAATGGATTTGATTTTACTAATTGGCAACCTGGATGGACATTAGAAACTCCAACATCTCTAGTAGGAGGCTTATCTGAATATCCACATTTAAGGTTATTAAATACAGCTAATAAACAAGATTTTTTTCTAATCCCTGGTATGCCAAACTTTTTAATAAGAGGCACAAGTGCAAATATGTTTTATAATCAAGGTGCTGCTTTACTAATTATAGCTGTTTTCTTTTATTTTATTGATATAAAAGAAAAATCTAATGATTTAACAAATATTTTAATATATTTTGGGAAAGTCTCCTTAAGTTTATTCCTCATTCATTTTCTATTTATACCACTCTTTTTCAATCAATTTAATGTTCTCTACTTCCTCATGATTAGCCTTTCATATATTGGATTTCTAGGTATTGTTATGTATCTTTGGATGGAATATGGTAAAGGTGTTGGTTCACCTGAATGGATAATGGTAATGTTTGGTCGGATCGGGGAAAAATCGGGGCAAGCTGTCAAAAAAACAACTAAAAAAATGTATGCTAAAATAAAAAAGCGAGAAAAAGTTAAAAAAATGGAAGATTTCATGAAAAAATTAAGTAAGAATGGTGAATCTGAATAAAAACTCGATAAATTAGTAATGTAGGATTTCTAATGTATAAAACGCGATTATTTTTTTTAATAGCCTGTATTGTCAATGCGTTTTATTTGATTTTAACATTCATTTTTTTTTATTTCTTAGATAGTCCTCTTATGAATATTGAGGAGAATGATTTTTTATCATTCTATTATGCGGGTTTGAATGTTATAGAAGATTTACCTAATTTATATAACTCTTCACTTTCTCCTTTTCCATTTAGATATTTTCCTCTTTCTGCTTATCTCTTTACACCATTTTCATTAATGGGATTAAAATTAGGTTATTTTGTTTTTCAAATTTTCAATTTTTTTTTAAATTTCATAATCATTTATTTACTTTATAAAATCATTCAAATTTATACTAAAATACCCAATAACTCTAAATTAAATTATAGTTTAACCAATTTTAGAAATCTATTTTATCAACACGAGAACGATTCAGTTCTTCATCAAATTGCTATCTTTCTTATAATGCTACCACAATTTATGAATTTTTTTTTAGGCCAAATCAACATATTAGTTTCTATTTGTATTCTTTCCTCCTTATATTGTTTTTTAAAAGGAACTGTTAGGAATGAATTGATTGGAGGATTTTTATTAGGATTTGGAATTTTAATTCGTCCTACTTTAGTTATAATCTTACCATTTTTAATGATTTTAAATTACAATAGAGAAAGTAAGAAAATTCTTTTCGATTTTAAAAAAACTCTAATAAGACTATTAGGACCCATTATTTTACTATTAACATCAGCAATTTACTTTTTTATTTATCCTCAAATGTTATCAGATTTTATTAATATTAATTTAACTGGGGAATATACTTATACTACTGAACAAGGAATAGAAATTAATCCTTCCTTTAGTCTCACTAGAACTGTCTTGACTTTATTACAATTAGTTCATGTTGATGTTAATGGTTTGATAATTTTAGTAATTATTACATTGGTAATTTTAATACCGATATGGATATTATATCTTCAAAATGCTAATCAACGTCTTAGTTTAATCAACGGTTATTTTACGGGGATTCTGGTGTTATTAATTGTATATTTTGACTCATGGCCTCACCATCTTGTTGTTTTGACTCCATTTTTAATTTTTTTTATTCTAACTAATAAAAATTTCAAATATTACAAAGTTTTCAAATATCTTCATTATCTTATAGCCATATTTATGGTTATTTTCTGGGCGCTTTTTTATTTAACTTATGCTTTTTTCCCTTTTAATGCCGGAGGATTAATATTGTTAATTTTATTATATTACTATTTAATTGTATACTATCTAAATCAAATTAGATAGATTTTATTTAAGATAAGTAAAATAATTTTAAGAATTTTAATTTTTATACGGGATTAGTTTTTAAAAAAGCTACTCATAACAGTAACAAAAAGGTTTTATATGGTTTAAATTTTCAATAATAATAATACTAGATTTTTACTTAGGAAATTATTACTTTACTTTTTTAATAAGAGTTGGATCAAGAATGTCAATAAATAATGAAGAAGAAATAGAAGATAACTTTAAAAATAAAACTTCAAAAAGAATTGCTTCAATAGACTTTGTTAAAGGATTTGCTTTAGTATGGATAATTTTAGCTCATGTTGGTCTCAGTTGGTTTGATCGAGATTGGAGATATATATATGGATTGGTATTTGCATTTATGGATGTTCTTGGACCTTCTTTATTTGTTTTTCTTTCAGCACTAAGTGTAGTTTTCAGTGTTAAAAGAAAAAAAGGAGATATTCCAGAAAAAGTTATTCGCAATGGTATTTTAATGAGGGGGCTAGTGATTATAATCATCGGTGTGCTTTTTAATCCAGTCTCTTTACAAACAGCCGGTGAAGTAGTTGCTTTTCCAGCAAATTTGTGGGGTTGGAATATTCTCATGTTTATAGGGTTCTCTCAAATTTTATGTTATTATGTCTTAAAATTCTCTAAAATTGTACGAGCTATAATTGGTACAATTATTATTTACATCTCTCCTTGGATTCGTGATATCCTCTTTGAATTTAAGAGTGTAAATGCCGCAGTTTATATACTTCATTTTATTATAACATCTCCACTACCTCAAGTACCAATTTTACCCTTTTTAGCAGTTTGCTTTATTTCTACCATATTTGGTGAATATCTTCACGAAACAATGATAAAAGGTACTAGAGAGGCATATTATAGGTTGTTTCGAATATTTGCTTTTTATGGAATTGCATTAGTTCTAATTGGTTTATTTATTATCGTTCCGAGGGGCGTTTCTTTTGAGATATGGGAAATTGGGTTGTCTCGAGTAAAACCAGCTCTTTTTCCTTTTCAAATCTCACCAGGTTATATTGTAGAATCAGAATATTTACATGTCCATTTACTCGAAATTGCTAATCAACAAAATTTTACCCCTTTTGATGCAATGCCGATGTATATGATAAGATGTACTGCCCAAAATATGTTCTATAATCTTGGGGTAGCCTTTGTACTTATTGCGATATGTTTTTACTTTATTGATATAAAAAATAAAACTAACGATGTTGTAAAATTGCTTGTATTTTACGGAAAAACAAGCCTCTCATTGTTTTTGATTCAATATTTATTCCTTCCAATATATTCCGGCCAATTCTCGATTATTTTTTTACCAATTGTCTGGGTGGCTTATTGTGGTTTTTTAGGATTACTTATGTATATTTGGTTAGAATATTTTAATGGTGTAGGAACACCTGAATGGATGATGAATAAAATCGCTAGTTTGGGAAAAAAGAAGAAGAATTCATAAAATTCATTTCATGTAAAGGATCTTTAAAAAAAATTAAGCTTTATATAAAGATATATATCTTTAAAAAATCATATGAAATAATAAGTAATGAATTAATTAATATTATAATAAAGTCAAGTTAATTTAACTTATTTAGAAATTTATAAAATAACTTTTAAATAATTACCCCATATATTAAGATCTTACGAGGAAGTTGATGATGAGTTTAAATACTCAATATAAATTCAAGATTACTCTATTCGGACCCGGTGGAGTAGGTAAAACATCCTTATTGTTGCGTTATATAAAAGATTATTTTAGTGATGATTTAAAGAAAACAATAGGTAGTAACTTTTTAATCAAAGATGTAGAAATCGATAATAAAAATGTGCGTCTCCTCCTTTGGGATATAGGAGGACAACCACAATTCCATAAACTTCGAACAATTTATTTTAAAGGTAGTAACGCGGCATTAGGTGTCTTTGATTTGTCGTCTAGCCAAAGTCTTTTAAAAATTCCCGGATGGATAAGTTCTATTAAGAAAACTGTAAAAAAAGTGATTCCTATGTTACTTTTAGGTAATAAGGTTGATTTAGAAAGAGAAGTAGACCGATTAGAAGCAGAAGATTTAGCTAAGAAGCTAAGTTGTGAATATTTGGAGACCTCAGCAAAAACAGGTGAAAATGTAGAAGTAGCTTTTGAAAAAATTGCAAAGGCATGCCTTCAGGACTTATCTCTACAGTAAATTAAAAGCTTTATTGATTTTTTTTAAATAATTTTTAACTTTTTTAATTCTTCAGTGAGTTCAACTGTATTTGTGTATTTTATACCTATAATTCCTAAATCTAAAGCAGAACGTATATTATTCAATCCATCATCTATAAACACAATTTGTTTTGGTTTACAACCAGCCTTATGAATTGCATATGTAAAAATTTTAGGATCAGGTTTAATTAGATGAATTTCATGTGAAAGAATTAATTCATCAAAATATTTAATGAAATCCCATTTTTCCTTGAGTATATAATCCCAATGACTTGCATTTACGTTGGATAGAGCTAGAAGTTTATATCGATTACTTTCTCGTATTGATTTGATCAATTCTATTACTTCTATATTAAAACCAGAGATGATACTATTAAATGCATCAAAAAATTCTGATTGATCTAGCATACAAACTTGGAGAAGATCGCAAGCAAGTTGGTAAAATTCATCATCCGTCATGTTTCCTTGATGATAGATATCTGATTGTCTGAAAAATTCTAGCATAATTGGGGTTTGAGGTTTATTTAAGGGTGATTGAGTTATTATCTTATTATAAAAATTCGAGAAATCAAGATCTATTAC
>JBHLOG010000044.1:0-26266 GCA_048940765.1 Promethearchaeota archaeon
TAACCCAGATTCTTTTCTTCTCCCCCATGTCTAAATTCTTGAGCTTTTACCAAAACTTTCAATGCATCACATATAATTAAATTAGATTTAAGTATTGTATTTAATTCTGCAATTCCTTTGTTAATACTTTTAACCTTAGCATGCATTTTTATTCGCTCAGTCTTTGATAAATATCCAAATTTATCTTTCAGAGCATTTGTGAGGTTTAAAGTAAAATGATCCTTTAAAATTGGGAGAGAAATTATAAAATCCTGCTGAAATGGGATTTCAGAGACTTTTAGTTTGAAGTTTCGAGAAGTTTTTATTTTTTTGAAAGGATATTCATAGAAATTTATGAAAGGAATATCTAATTCTTTACATTTTTCTATAATTGGATGATTTTCTATATTTTTAGCAGATACATCTACCCCATGACCATCTCCGCAAATAATTTCTGAAGCGCTAGATTTGATTTGATTATATACTGCTTCAATCATTTCAGGATGAGTTGTTGTGGGATAGGGATTATAAGAAACAAGATTTACTTTTATAAGCACTTTTCCTTCAATCTTATTTTTAAACCTAGATAATAATAATGCTACAAATCTTTTTCTATCTGGATGTTCGGTAAAATAAATTGTTGACATAAGTTCATTTGTAATATTTAGTTGTATTAAATTTGAAAGAGTTATATATTGAAATTATGAATCATTTATTAATTAAATATTAATAAAAAATGCATTTTTTCATCTATTACCAATAAACTTACGTCATCTGTTTAAATAAGGCTTGAAATTCTTTCTTTACAGCGGTTAATCCTAAGTTTTCAAGCAAATCTACCGATTTTTTACTGAGAGAGTAAAAAGAGCGGGGCTCGGAGCGTTTATATCCTGTCTTTTTTTCATTTTTAATGAATTTGTTTTCTTTAAGAATTTTGAGATGATAATTTAGGGTATTCTCCGGGATGGATGGTAGAATCTCCTTTAATCGACTAAAAGAGAGAGATTTTTCACTAGCTAATAAAGTTAGCATTATTTTGTATCTTGTTTTTTCCGATATGATTTCTAATTCTTTCCTCATATGTTCAAGCTTTTTCGGAGTCTCCAAATCGTTTACCTCCTATTATTTATATTTCTTTTATAATCTATTTCCATGTTAAATATGTATATTCAGATATTTAAAATTAACTCAAAATTAATTGAGTCAATTATTATTGATATATAATAATTTATAACATAAATGAATTTCTAAATTATTTTATATTTATTGGGAGTAAAGAATGCAGATTTCACACGCTCATGCATGGGATGATTTTTTGGATGAATTTATTAATACTTTTTCCGTTTACGATCTGAGGAAAAACAAAATCTTTATATGTGGCTCGTATAATGAAGAGACTTTTGCTACTCTACAAGAAATACAAACGATTATAAATACTATTGAAAATAACCTTGCATTTTTTGAAAAAGAATTTAGGAGGACCCACCTTGAGAATTTGATTTTAAAATTTGATCTTATTGCAAAATTTTCGAATCAAATCATTATGGTTATAGAACATGATAAAGGAGGTCATATGATTGAAATGGGAATTATTCTTTCTTTTAGAGAATTTTTTAAAAAGACTAAAGTGTTTGTAGTAAAAGATGCCGAAATTACTGAAGTGCTGAAACGAGGAGGTTTATTAACCCCTTTTTTTAGGGAGGAAGAAAGCTTGTTTTACTTTGAAAATATAGAAACGTTGAGATCGTACATTAAGAAGTTATATACTTGAGATTTAAAGAACATAATTAATGTTAAGTTATTAGAAGACACTGATTCAAAATGAAAAGAGAAATCTCAAGATTATTACTCTTATTTTATACACTATGGTATATCTTACTAATGATTCTTCGGCTATTACTAAGTCCTTATTATCGGTTAAGAATTAAATATATTGAGTAAAATGTATTTATAATGCTTTCACGTAAATTATTCGTTCAGTTTTTCTTTAATTTGCTTTACTAATCGTTCTGAGTCTTCAGAATCCGTTAAAAACTCAATGTCATGTGCATTTTTTATTCCTATTTCCAATTCTACAGCCCTTTTAATTTGTTCTTGCTCAAAAATTGATCCTTTGGATACTTCTGGAGTGGTTCCCAGAATTCGTAATATTGCAACTCCAACAGCATCAAGAGCAATCTTATCTGTACCAGCGATAAAAACATTTGCTTGTTTTCGGGTACCCTCCATAGGTCCACGATCTACAAAAGCAATAATACCATCTATAATAATTAAATCAGCTTTATAAACGGAATTTATTTCCGCTATCATTTTTCTTTGAAACTTCGAAGAGTGTAATTCAGACATATTTCGTTTGGCTACTATTCCTACTGCATTCTTTAGTGAAATGGTAAAGTGACCACCATACATATGAGTTTTTAAACAACAGGTTTCTACAATGCATTCTGCTTCATCATATATCTTAGCAAAAAGGAATCCATCCTTCCAATGACAATCTTTGGGCTTTTTAAATACATAATCCTCTATAGATACATCCGTTAAATCTATTATCCCAAAATTCAAGTCTTTAGCTAATTCAAATAATCCTTTTTTCTTAAACGTTTGAGTTGTATTAGCTGGACCACTTCGTTCTGCAACTGTTATTGATTTTGCACCCATTTCTTTTATTTTGATAATAAGTTGCTTTACTGTTTCCATTGAGCTTGAGGCAGGTGGGGGATCAGCAGTATTGAAATTTGGTTTGAAAATTACATTTTTATCTTTCATAGGATTGATATTTAGTAACTCTAAAGATTTGTTGACACCATAAATACGATCTTTTGTAGAAATAACTGCCACTTTAGTCATATTTTACACCATACAGTAGGTAGTAGAAGAAGTTTATAAAATTAAAATTTGCCATTTTAAAATATTAAATAAAACAGTAGAATCTATTATTTAAATTTTTAATAAGAATTTTCAAGGGAAAGCTTAAATAGTGAGAAGTTATAATTAACCTTTGGATAATTATATCAATATAACGTTAAAAATTTTAAATAAATAAAGAAGGTAAATAGAAATAGGAGGAATCATATATTGAAAGATTTAACAGTTATTTTGAAAAATCAACCAGGCACTTTGGCTAATATGGGGGAAGCTCTAGGCAAAGTTGGTATCAATATGGAAGGAATTTGTGGGTTACCCCTAAGAGGTGAAGCTATAATTCATATTTTGGTTGAAGATGAAACCACTGCCCAGTGGGCACTCGAAGAGGCGGGTTTTGAAGTACGTGCAATACGCGAAGTTCTTGTTTTAGATATCGGGCCTATTGTTGGAAAACCTGGTACAGGAGGAAAGATGGCTCGTAAGATTGGAGATGCTGGTGTTAATATCGATTTAATCTATTTTGCTGAGAATAATAGAATAGTTATCGGAGTAGATAATTTAGACAAGGCTCGTGTGGCTTTGTCAATAGAATGAGATAAGAGGAGAATCTCTATTTTCATAAACAATTATTTTAACTTTTTTTTAAACTAATTGAAAATTAAAGAACTCTCTTACAATAAATAATTAAAATATTAAATAACTTAGAATTATTAGCAGATATTGATATTTTTTAGTATATTATCTCTTTTTATCAAATTTTTAAAGGATAATATCAGAAAAATGGATAGAATTTATAAAACAATTAAATTGAGGAATACAAAATGAGAACAAAAGAAGAGTTTATGAAAGATTTAGGTAAAATGAAAAAAAATATATTCTTTGATGGTGAAAGGATTGATCGTTTAGATGAGCGGCAAATGCCTTGTATTAATACAATGGGCACAACATTCGATGTAGTCGAGGACCCAGAATATGCTGATTTAATACTCGCAAAATCTCATCTTACAGGCGAAATAATTAATCGTTTTACCCATATTCATCAAAATACTGATGATCTCCATAAAAAGCAAGATATGACACGAAAAATCTGTCAAAAAGTGGGTGGATGTATCCAACGTTGTATGGGATGTGATGCAACGAATGCAGTCTATAATGTTAGTTATGAAGCAGATAAATCAAATAATGGTGAAACTAATTATCACGGAAATTTTAAAAAATGGTTAATGCGATTTCAGAAGGAAGATTTAGTTGCCGCGTGTGCTCAAACTGATGTTAAAGGTAATCGAATAAAACGCCCTGCAGATCAGGAAGATCCAGATATGTATGTTCATGTTGTAGAGAAAAAAAAAGATGGAATTATAGTTCGTGGCTGTAAACTTCACATTTCAGAAGCTTCTGTATCAGATGAAATTTTGGTTGTCCCTACAAGAGCATTAAGACCAGAGGATAAAGATTATGCGGTTGCATTTGCATTACCGGGGGATTATGAAGGAGTTAAACAAGTAATTACGATTCATAATTTACGCGAAAGAGAATATTTTAAACGTGGTTTTATGCCTGGAGGAACAGATTCATATATTATATTTGATGATGTTTTTGTTCCATGGGAAAGAGTTTTTCTTTGCGGTGAATATCAACATGCTGGTACTCTTGCCTTATTATTTGCTCTATTTCATCGTCATAGTTATTCCGGTTGTAAACCTGCTATTGGAGATTTGGTTGTAGGAACTGCTGCTTTAGCTGCTGAGTATAACAATATTCATAAGGCTTCTCATGTAAGGAGTAAATTAGCTGAATTAATTATGGTTACGGAACTTGGATATGCTGCGGGATATACCGCCTCAGATTTAGGTAAACCAGAGGTATATATGCCTGGTGTAGGATTTATTCCTTATGGTCCTGGTAGTTATATTCCAAATTCAATTTATTGTAATGTTGGGAGATGTTTATCAGGAGAAAATGTATTTCGTGAAGCTGAGATAATCGTTGATCTTTCAGGTGGTATTCCAGCAACATTCCCTCATGAAAAAGATTTTGTTAATCCAGAACTTAAGGAACATCTTTATAAATATATTACTCGAAACCCAAAGATTGTTCCTGAAAATGCTGCCCAATTTTGGCGATATGTGGGTGATTTATACTGTTCTGCAACGGGAGGAGTCCACCTCTTTGGAAGCTATCATGGTGGTGGTTCCCCTGTAATGGAAAGTATAGCAATTACAACTCAATATGATATTGAATCAAGGAAAGAGATGGTTAAAAAGATTGCTGGAATTAATGATGAATTAAACAAAACTTAAAACTAAAATAACAAAAAAATCATTTTATTATTTTTTAATTTTTTTCAGAATTTAATTATGAGCAATAACTTTATAATTCACTTTTGAAATTCTTTTGGAATCTTTACGGCAAACTTACATACTAAACCTCCAGTAAGAGCCGTTTCGATTGGTTCTACTTCAGTTGGTTGATCGAATATTTTATCCCAATATATTTTTGTGTATCCGGCGCTACAATGACAAAAATCTGGAGTAATTTCTTTATCCGTACCATTTTTAATTGCACCTCGTACCCAAGGACAATAACAACTATAAAATCTTTTCATCCTATTGTCCTTTGCACTAAGATGTTTCTTTGTTTGATATGGCATTTTTGAGTCAATTATTATGTTTCCTTCTCTTTTTCCGGGAGACGTGGCTAGATCATTTTTTATATATTCTAATACCTCATCATCGATATATTGAGCAAATTCTAGAGTTCCTTCTTTTTGGTGCTTTTCAAGGCGTTCAAGGATTTCTTGTCGCTTAATCTTTAAAAATTCATCAATATCATTTAATTGTAAGAATTTTTCTCTATCTTTTTCGATAGATCCGGGTCGTCCATGCAAGCAAGGTTTTAGCAGTTCTATTGTTTTTTCTTTTCCTAAGTTTTCTTCTAACCTCTTCATAACCACTTTGGTAAAATCTGGTTTTTTTTCAGGATGAACCCCTAAAGGTGGAATGGTTATGTTATCAAAAATTCTATCTCTTATTTTTTCATTATATTTTTCAGCAATTCTTTGATTAAGGTTATCCATTGCATTGTAGGATTCTGAGATATCAATAACTTCTACTATATAATCATACTTTTTTGTGAAATTAGCATAATTAATTATCGCTCGTAATAAATCCAATACCTCGTCGCTCTTTTTTTCCACTAAATATTCTGTATAATCGAGTATTTTTCCATTGGGAATTGAATCAAGATCATTGTTTTCTTCATTAAGATATTTGTTAAAATCATTTAATCTTGAAATAAAGATAGTAGCTTGATCTTGAGAAATACTATTATTCAACAAAAATTCCAAGAATTTGTTTTCTTTCAATTCTTAACGTCATCTCAAGTCTTTTTTGTAATTACATTTTCAATGAATAAATAAAAAGTTCTTCGCCTTTTAAGGTATTAAAATCATCATTCTATGTGACTTGATATTTGGTCTAATGCAAAATTCACATTAATATTCTTAAAATATTGATTTTTTCGGATATTTTAGTTTTCTAAAATATAATCCAATTCAAGCTATTTAATAAAAAGACCCTTGAATAGAATTCAATTTAATAATCAGATTTAATAATTCAATTTGATTAAAGGATCTTAAATATTAAATTGCTACTCCTTGGATGAAATTAATATGAAAAACATTCGAATGGCAGAGATGAATTGGGTTGATATAGGTGAAGCTATTAGGAATGGATTTACTACAGTTGTAATTGGGATTGGTTCTACAGAACAACATGGTCCTCATCTTCCTACTCATACTGATACTATGATTGGTGATTTCTTAGCTAATAGAATAGCTTTAAAGTTAGAAAATGCTCTACAAGCTCAAACGATTAGAATTGGGTGTTCTGATCATCATTTATCCTTTTCTGGTACAATATCTTTCAAGGAAGAGACATTAATGGCGATAATTTATGATTATGTTGAAAGTCTTTCCTATCATGGGTTCAATACAATAATTTTTATACCTTCTCATGGTGGAAATTTTGAACCAACTCAAAAAGCTATTGTAAATTTAACATCAAAACATCCAGAACTTAAAATCATCGGATGTACCGATATGATAAAATTTATTAATTATGAATGGGATATTGCCAAAGAATTTGGAATAAATTATCAAATAGCAGGAGCTCATGCTGGTGAAGTAGAAACTTCTCAGATGTTGGCTATTTCAACAAGTCAGGTAATAAAAGAAAGGTTTAAACCTGGTTATCTTGGAGAATTAGACGAAGAAAAAGAAAAGCTAATTTTTGAAAAAGGTATATATGCTTTATCTAAAATTGGTGTAATTGGAGATCCATCTTCAGCAGACAAGGAGAGAGGAAAAATTTATTTAGACAAGTTAGTAGATTATCTTGTACAAGATATTAAAGAACAATTACACTGAATTCAGGCAAAGATCTAAATTTTAAAATTTTTATGCTTGTACATTTAGTTTAAAGTCTTTTTATTCTGTCAAGATTTCTCGTTTCTTAATCTACCTATTAAACAATTATAAAATAAATTCATTGTTAGTAACAAATATTTCGATTTAAAGTAAATGTGATTAATCTGAAACTTATTAGTAATAATATTTATGTAGTTAAGCCTTATGATCGTAATAGTGCTGATTGTTGTGTCTATATGGTGAACACTAAGAGTGATGATGGATTAATTTTAATTGATGTTGGACTTAACATTGAACCAATTCACGAGATAGTGAAAGAAGGTTTTAAAATAAAGGATATAAAACATTGTTTAATAACACATTGCCATTTGGACCATATCGGGGCATGTAATGAGCTTAAAAAACTCAATAATGAAATTAAATTTTATGCCCATGAATTAGATGCAAAAAAAATTGAACAGGTACCAATGGATGAATATATAACTCAATATTACGCAGATTATAACTATGTTCCCGTTAAACTTTATAAAAAGTTTAAGCTAGATAACGAAATCTTAAAATTTGGTCAACTAGAAATTAGGGTTATTCATATCCCTGGGCATTCTCCTGGATCTGTAGCATATTATTTAGATAACGGGAAAAATAAAATTCTTTTTGGTGGAGATCTACCTGGTATTGCGATTAATCTTCATGGTGGTGATTTAGAAGCATATCTTAACTCATTAACTAAATTATTAGATTTAAAAATTGATATTTTATGTGAAGGACATGAAGATATTATTGAACCAGCAAAAAAAGTACAAAAATTCATAAAAGGCTATATGAATCTTAATAAATTTCTTAACAAAATTGTGGTAGAGGACCCTTCAAATGTTGAAGTCTTAATAGATTTAATCTTGCAAACCTACGATCTTGGATTCTATGACGTAGCACTAGATTTTTGCAATTATCTATTAGAAATAGTTCCTAATAATATCGAAGGACAGAATTTACTAAAAAAAATAAGAAAACATAATCCTCCTAAAATAGATTTTATAAAGAGTTATATCAAAGAGACATTTCCTGAATTTATAAATCAATTACAGAAAAAAGATTAATAAGATTTATATTTTCATTTATTATACTTTTCTTTATGCCAGTATATATACTTGCAACTAAACTTCAAAATCCTGACTTAGTGGAGAAAAGGAAAGAACAAGGTGAAAAATTTTTACAATTAGTAAGAGAAAAAGTTCCAGATATTAAATGGATCGCCCATTATGCTATTCTTGGGCGCTATGATTTTATTGATATCTTCGAAGTGAAAAATGAAAAAGAAGCAGCAAAAGTTTCTTTACTTTCTAGGTCCTCAGGTGCTACTTTTGCAGAAAGCTGGACTGCCATTCCTTATGCAGGATTTCTTGAATTAGTTGAAGATTTGAAATAAAACAAGATCTAAAAGTATTATTGGGATATAATTTAAATTCATTTTCTCTTAGTTACTAATTTTTTGGAATTATTTCTAAGTTTAAAAATATCTTTTTAAAAATACAATAATAATGTTAGAAATAATTCATAAATTGAAAAAGCGAAAATTCCAAAAGTTTAGAGATACTTTTGCTTCGAAATATCAGCATTGTAATCACTGCAAGAAGTTTTTAAATATTTTCAATAATGAAGAAATTATATGTGCTTTATGCGGAGAAACTTTTTGTAACTGTTGCATAACAAATCATCAAAAATATTGTTATTGTTAGTTTCTACCATTCATTGATTTTATACTGAGTAAAGTTTTTCTGCTAGGATACAAGTTATTCTTCTAAAAATTACTATTATTTCAAAATGGTTAATCCGGTTAAATTTGCCCAAATCATTGAAGAACAAATATGTAGGAATGATCTGAAAAAGTATTATCGATTTAGGAAAACTCAATTTTATGGTGGATGCGCAACTGCTGATTGTTTAGGCTGTAACTTAAGATGTGCTTATTGTTGGGCCCAGAAAAAAGTATGGAATCATCGAAAATATGGAAAGTTTTACTCTCCAAAAAAAGTAAGCGAAATCCTACTCAAAATGAACATTTCTTTGGTTAGAGTTAGTGGGGGAGAACCTACTATTGGAAAAGATCACCTACTAAAACTGTTGAATTTCATGCCAGAAAATATTATTTTTATCCTTGAGACTAATGGAATATTACTAAACGATGGTTATATTAAAGAATTAAGTAAATTTAATAACATATATGTGAGAGTTTCATTGAAAGGTGTTGATGAATCAACATTTCAGTTATTAACTGGAGCCGATGGTCAGTTCTTTCACTATCAACTAAAGGCAATAGAATTGTTAAATAAATATAAAATTCGGCATGGGGTCGCAATTCTCTATAATCTCTTTTCTAATCAGCAAATAAACAATTTAGGATTTCATCACATTGAATATGAATCCCTGATAAAATATCCCTTTGTTATTGATAAACTAAAAGAGAGGGGTATTAATATTATAAGAAATTAATTTTAAGGCTGAAATTAAGATGATAAATATTAAATTTTAACATAACTTTAATAGACTATGGCTAAAAATACCCCATTTGAGGCTAAAGGATTTCATCCCTTTGGAGATCTCATTGGTTTAAAGTTCATAAATTTGAGTAAAGGCTATTCACAGTGTGTTTTAAAAGCAACCGAAAAATTAATGAATCCCCATAAAACACTTCATGGAGGTGTTTTATATTCAATGGCTGATACGGGAATGGGTGCAGCATTATATCCGTTATTAGAGAAAGGTGAATCGTGCGCCACCGTAGAGATTAAAATAACTTATATTAAACCAGTTACAGAAGGTATGATTATTTGTAATACCAAAGTAATTCACAGAGGTAAAAGTATAGGTATTCTTGAATCAGAAATTGTAAGTGATGAAACTCTTGTTTCTAAGGCCTATGGAACGTTTTCAATTTTTAGGCTTAAGTAACAGTTTGTCTTATAATATACTCAGAGTTTTAAATGTTTTCTGAAAACTTTAAAATTTATTTAACGATTTTGAATAGATAATTATTTTTGTTATGATATTTAGATTTAGACATAATTACCAAATTTAAGACGAGATTTTATTTTTCTCTAAAACCCAGCTATCAATATTGAAACTCTGGGTTAAGTTTTTTATATCATTGAACTCTGAATGAATTGTAGACTTAGGAATCCAAACTTCAATCCCATTCTCAAATTGAATAAGTAAGGCTTTATTAGAAACTCCTTTAATTGCTCCTTTAACATTCTTAATCTTAACTTGTTTTTCATCACGATTAAAATTGATCCCATTGTCTATGTTTTCACTACTATTTGTTACAACTTCCTCTTGAATGAATATGTTATTTAATGTGTTAAAATTACCCTTTTTCAAATTATTTAAACTAGTAGCAAATTCAATTTTTTCAGTTAAAATATGCGCCATTAACATTTCTAATATCTTAAATTGGGCATATTCTAACACTTTGGAATATTTACCAATGTGGATCCATAACTTATTTCTCCTTTCATCTTCCCATTTAAAAGATATATGAGTTTTATTATCTTTAAAAGTATGATAACTTGACCATGAATTTATCTCTTTTTTTAGCACTCTAATGATAAAGATCATTTCTTCTAACGAAAATTTTATAACCTTACCTTCTCCGCTACTTGGCTTTTCCCAAGAACCGTCATTTTTGCTTTTAATGAGTCTGAAGAATATAAAAGGATCACTTTTAGAAGAGCTTTGAATAATTAAACCAACTTTTTGGCCAAAAAAACTATAACTATGATTATCAGCCATAGTTTAATCAAATATTGCTTACTTATAAAGAGAAACAGAGTATTAATTTAGTATTTTGTTGAAAGCTTTAATTCTGCAGAAATTTTGTTTAACAATAATTAAATTTTCACATCAATTTTTCTTAATTCTGTACTTAAGTCTGTATTTGATAAAAATAAAATTGTTTTCATACCTAGATTTTGTGGATAAAACAAGAAAGTACCAACATCATCAATAAATACACATTCTTCTGGAATTAACTTATATTTATCTAACAATTTTTGATATATTTCATGTTCAGGTTTTATAACTCTTGCTTTTGCTGAAATGATTTCACCATCAAAAATCGATAAGAATTTGTAATTTTTTTTAATATATTTGAATGCTTCTTGAATAAAATTGGATAATATATAAATTCTATACCCTTTGGATTTTAAATCATATAATAATTTCACATTTTCCTCAATAGGGGTAAGCATCTCCATCCAATGTTTGAAAAAAATTGAAATGAACTTTTTTTCTTCAGGAAATTTCTTAATAAACTTAATCTTAGCTTCTTTAATTGTTACTCTCCCGCGATCTAAGTTTAACCATATTTTGCCCTTTATTACTTTAGAAATAAAACTTTTTATATATATTTCATCTTTTCCATAGCGGAGTAAGAATTGTTCTGGTTTAAAATTTAATAATACATTCCCTAAATCAAAAATTACATTTCTATTCACAATTTTATTTAATACTATATGTAATTATAAATTAATTCTGAAGTTTTTCTAAAATCAATACAAGAATGATATATTTATGTTTAGAGAAGAAAAAATCAAGCAATTACAAGAAATTTTGATAAATTGTTGGCCTGCTTATCAATACTTCTTTTTAAATGGTTGGATTTTGCGCTTTACTGATGGAGTAACTGCTCGTGCAAATTCCGTTTTCCCTTTAAATTATCATGGTAAGCCAAAAGATCTCGATAGAGACCTAAATTTGGTTGAAAAAGCTTACCAAGCTTACAAACTCCCAGCAATTTTTACAATACCTGAAGTTTTTGAACCACATAATTTAGATCTTAAATTAAAAGAACGGGGATATCAACAATTTGGTTGTATTACTTATGCTATGATAATTTCTATTGAAAATTTAAGAGATGAAGTTATTAACGAAGAATTTACGTATATATTTCACACTAAACGAGTAGAAGAAATTTCAAATTTTTTAGCTAAATATTCTAAAAGAAATAAAGAAGAACAAGAAGTATTAGATGCATTAACTAATAGAATTGTTATCCCTAAGAAATGTTTTATTGTAGCTAAATATGTTAATAAAATCGTAGGAACCTTATTGGGAATTTTAGATCCACATGGATACTTGTATATAGTGGATGTCTTAGTACATCCAAATTTTCGAAAACAAAAGATTGCTACATCAATGCTTTTCAAAATTATTAAAAATTGGGGTATTTCAAATGGGATTGAAAAAATTTGGCTACAAGTTGAAATTGAAAATCAAGAAGCTCTGAATTTATATACAAAACTCGGATTTAAGAAGTTATACAGTTATTATTATTTAAAAAAAAATTAGGGACATAGAGATATATATTAATACATAAACCTTAAATATATCTGTGATTAGAAGCAAAACCTAGCGAACGTTTTTCATCTAAAGAAAGTGCACCATTTAAAAAACCAGAATCGATAATTTTTAATAAATTATTAATTTCTGGACAATTACTATATAATAAATCAAGAATTTGTTCAAAGTAAGCGAAAAACTTCGCATAAGGAATTTTATAATTAACAAATTCTTTATAATTTAAATGAAGAATTAAAAAGTGTCCAAAATGTGATTTCAAATCTTCATTTAATTTTTTAAAAACATGAAAAATTAAATTTTGATTATAATTTAGGTCAAAAAAGATTATTATATCTATTAGTTCATTTATTCTTCTGTAATTATTTAGTGCTGATTTTATTAAATTATTCAGTTGTTTATTAATTATATTTGTTAAGTTATCTTTCACTTGTTTTAATAAAATATCGAGTTCCTCTTTTCTTAGATAATCTAAATATTTGTTATACAATAGGTATTGAATTAAATTCAAATTCTTTGTTTCAAACCTTTTTGCCACTTCCTCTTTAAAAACATTTGCTGCAAGATAATCACCTGCTTTAGCTAACTCTTTAAGCAAAGGAAATGCTAAATTACTATGGATCAAACAGGTATTATATTTGTTTTCATACCATGCTTGAAGATTTGAACAATGAGCCCAAAAAAGAGTTTCTGGAGCGATATTTATATTTTTATCTTCTATAAATTCAAAAAATCCTTTCAATTTACCTGTAACGTCATCAATAGAATTAATTTTATTGATATCTTCAATCCTATCGAGGGGTATATTTAATAAAATATATTTGCACTTCATAAATAATCTATTATTCACATATATGTTTGTTTTCCCATCTTCTAATCTAAGTTCAAGAAAATCATTTATCTTAAGCTTTAGCATCAAGATTTGATGGGATTTGTTCTATTTTATTTTTTTGTCTTAATAAAAATAAAAAAATTTCATTTTTTAGATAAAAATAAATGTCAAAATAGAAGAATTAATATTATGAATGAACTAATAAAACTCCTCTATGATAATATACCATTTTATTCAACATTAGGGTTTGAATTGAAAGAAATTTCTAATGGAAAAGCAATATTTGAGATTGAAATACGAAAGGAATTAACGCAAAATGGAATGATCCATGGTGGTGTTTTAGCTTCTTTAGTTGATTCTACTTGTGCATGTGCAGCTCTTTCTTTGATTTTCCCTAAGGGCTATATAACAACCATAGATTTACAAATTGAATTTCTGAAACCTGTATCCAATGGACGTTTAAAGGCAATAGCCAAATGCTTAAAGAGCGGGAAGAACATTTTCTTCTGTAAAGCTAAAGTATGGGATGAACATGAAGAACTAATTTGTACAGGTAGTTCTCAGCTTCTCAGAATACAATAAATTTACTCAAATCCATAAAGATACTCCTCTAATTTGCTCTCAGATTTAACTTTTTAATATTTAGACATTTAAGTAAATCTGAAAATGACTCAATAATAAGATTTTTTTACATTCTATTATTACAAAAATAAGATTTTATTGTACTTTTTTAAATTTAAACTCAAATAGTAAATATTACTATGAAAAAAACGGTCAAAGTTATTGTATCTGGTGATGGTGGTGTTGGGAAAACTTCTTTTCTCAATCGCTTAATTCATGATAATTTCGATACTAACAGCGAATTAACTAAGGGTGTTGATTTTTTTTCCAAAAATCTTACTTTAAATGGACATGAATACAATTTTGTAATATGGGATTTTGCAGGTCAATCTCAATTTAAAAGTATCTTAAGTAATTTTGTTGATGGTTCTCTAGCAGCTTATGTTTTATTTGATTTATCCCGATTCAAAACTATTGCGAGTGTGGAAGATTGGATAAGGAAATTAAATGATAATGGAAGTATTTCAGCTTTTATTCTAGGGACAAAATGTGATTTAATTGATCTTAATGATTGTAAACTTTTTGATGATTTTATCTTAGAGATAATGAAAAAGTATAATAATATAATTGGATATTTGAAAATCTCTTCGAAAACGGGATATAATGTTAAGGAGGCTTTTGCTTCTCTTTTAGCAAGAATTTCAAATTAAAAAAAGTTATACTTTAGTAATCCACCCAAATTCATCTTCAATTTCTAATCTTTGAATCCCTGTTAATAGATCATATAATTTCTTTGTTATTTCACCAGGTTCTCGATTATTAAATATTCTTTCTTTACCTTCTAAAGCAACTGATGCAATGGGGGTAATAACTGCTGCAGTACCAGTACAGAAGCATTCTACACATGATTCATCGAATAATTCTTTATATGAAATGTCTCTTTCTTCAACTTCCAAACCCAGTTTTTCTGAAGCAAGCTCTAAAATAGATTCTCTTGTAATTCCCTCTAAAATTGTACCTGTTTTTTTTGGAGTTGCTAATTTCCCATTTATCATTCCAAAGAAATTTGCTGTGCCTACTTCTTCAATATATTCCAAATTTACAGCATCTAGATATATTATCTGAGCGTATCCTTTTGCTTTTGTTTCTTTAGCTGGTAACATTGTCCCTGCATAATTACATATCGTTTTTGCTGATCCTGTTCCTCCTGGAGCGGCTCTGGTATATTTTTTTGATATTTCTAAATTTATACCATTAAACCCTGAAGGAAAATAAGGTCCAACAGGAACGGTAAAAATAATCATTTTAAATTCTTCAGCAGAAGTAACTCCTAGAATAGGTCCATACCCAAAAAGTATTGGTCGTATATATAAAGCACCTCCACTTTCATATGGAGGAATATACTCTTCATTAGCTTTTACAACTCTCTTTACAGCATCAACAAATTTATCCACATCATATTCCGGCATTAATATCCTTCTTGCACTAAAATTAAATCGCTTACCATTCTCTTCTGGTCGAAATAATGTTATTTCTCCATTTTTAGCTCTTAAAGCTTTCATTCCCTCAAAAATGCCTTGTCCATAATTCAAAACACAAGATGCTGGTGAAATTTCAAAATTTCCAAAAGGAACTAATTTACCCTCATCCCATTTCCCATTTTTATGATTAGCAACAAACATTGTTTTTGTTTCAATAAATTTAAAACCCAAGGAATAAAAATCAATATCTTTAGGAAGTACCATCTTACTCAATTTCTCTTTTTTAACTTAATAGGATTAATATATGAAGCTTCTGTTTAAAAGTCTTATTAATAAAAAATGAATAAATCATAACAAAATCTTACTATAATAATTTACTTATTTTTAACTATTTTAATTTAGAATATCAAGAAAGGAGCTCACTATATATAAGAAATTCTTTGATTTATAATAAAAGAGAATCTATCAAATTTTGATAAAATTTATCAAAACTAATTAGTTATTTGAACATATGGCTTTACAAAAAGTGACTGTAAAAGATATAATAGAAAAGAAGAGGAAAGGTGAAAAAATTGTTACAATAACTTCATATGACTATTCTTTCGCAAAAATTGTAGATCAAAGCAATATTGATTTAATTCTTGTAGGTGACTCACTTTCAATGGTTATTCTTGGATATAAAAATACTTTATCAGTAACTATGGATGAGATGATACACCACACTAAAGCAGTTAGTCGAGGAGTGTCAAATGCATTAATAGTAGGAGATATGCCTTTTCTTTCGTATAAAGTAGATAAAAATGAGGCTGTCAAAAATGCTGGAAGATTTATCCAAGAAGGCGGTGCTGAAGCAGTCAAAGTTGAAGGGGGAACAGAGATATGTCCTATAATCAAAGCAATGATCAACGCTGATATACAGGTAATGGGGCATATTGGTCTTACTCCACAGGCTATTTATGAGTTTGGAGGTTTCCTAGTTCAAGGGAAGACCATCGAGGAAGCAAAAAAATTAATATTGGATGCAAAAAATTTAGAGGAATCTGGTGTTTTTTCTATAGTCTTAGAAAGCATTCCTTGGCAAATCGCTAAATTAATTACAAAAAGCATCAATATTCCAACTATTGGTATTGGCGCAGGACCTTATTGTGATGGGCAAATATTAGTTATTCATGATATGTTGGGCATTTTTACTGACATTAAACCCAAATTTCTTAAATATTTTGGAAATGTTGGACAAGATATTATTCGAGCGATAAATAAATATAAAGATGAAGTTATAAATGGGATCTACCCAGATCGAGAACATTCATATGAATTCCCACCACAGGAATTAAACAAAATCAATCAATGGATTGAAAATATTGATATATGCGAAGAAGCTGATAAATTGATTCAAAGTTAGTGATTCTTTAGTCATAACACTCATTTTTTTAATAAATCATTTCAATGCAATGTTTGAAATAGTCTCATTGAATTAACTTTTTATCTTAAATTTGATAAAATTTATTAGCTTTAAGAGTTTAGAAAGAGGATTATTTTAATACTTTAATTATATGTTAGTAAAATCACAAAAAAATCGTTTTAATGATATAAATAAAATTATAAATTTGTATTTATAGTAATATTACATAAAAGCTTGAAAAATATAAGAATTTGAAACATAAATAGTGGACTAGTAATGGCTGAAGAATATGATTACCTCTTTAAATCGATAGTCGTAGGAGATGGAGGAGTAGGTAAAACAGCATTAACACTACGTTTTAGTAAAGGATTTTTCACAGAAGATTATAAGATGACGATAGGTGTAGTGTCTAAGTGGAATTCCCCTTAGACGCACAGACTTTCACGTAAAAACCATCGCCATCGACTCTGATGAAGGACCTATACGTGCAAAACTTCAAATATGGGATACTGGGGGACAAGAACGTTTTAGCTCTATACGACCTATGTATTATAGAGGTTCATTAGGGGCGTTATTAATCTTTGATCTTACTAATTCAGATAGTTTTGAACATCTACCGCAATGGATAGAAGAAGTGAGAGCAAATGTAAAAAGTGAAATACCATTATTATTAGTTGGAAATAAAAGCGATTTAGTTGATCAAAAAGCTGTCTCCTTAGATGAAATCAATCACTTTACAAGAAATTTTAATTTATATTACATGGAAACTTCAGCAAAAACAGGTGAAGGAGTAGGTGATTGTTTTTATATCCTTGCATGTTTAATGATAGGTTCAGGAGTTCCTGATCAACTTATCACTAAAGGAATTGTTTTCAGTCCAGGTATGATTCCTATAACAGGAACAGAAGTATATGCTCCCTCTATACGACCATCAGAGCCAGAACTCGAATATGCTGCCCCTCCTGTACCAGAACCAGTTTCTACGCGATCATATGAATCAAGTTCTACATTTGAACCGGAACCTGAATTTGAATTTGAGGCTCCACCAGTACCAGAACCAGATATACCTCTCCCTGACGCAAAAGCAGAAGATATAACAAAAACACCAGCAGCTTTTACATTCAAAACACCAGAAGAAATCTTAGCTAGCGAAAAACCTTCACAACCAACTCCACTTTACCCTAAAGATGATACATATAAACCAAAAGCCGCCCCTTTTACATCAAATGTTCCCGTCCCTGCTCCAACACCAGAAGGATTTCAGTCTTCTCGAGGAACACCCTCTATTGAGAGTACACCTTCATCTAATGTTCCATTTATTATGCCAAAAGATTCATCTGAACCTAAATCAGATTCCTTAGTAGATTACTTACCTGAGCCAATATATAGTAAGAAGGAAAAAAAGAAGCTTGAAAAACAGAAAAAAAAGCAAGAGAAGGAGAAAAAGCTTCAAGAAGAAAAGGAAAAGCAAGAAAAATTATTACAAGAAATGAAAAAATCTAAGAAAGATAAGAAAGAAAAACCGAAAAAAGATAAAGGAGAAAAGGAAAAAGTTATAGTTTTAACTCCTCCACCAACTAGATTGATCGCAGAAGAAACAAGTACTTCCTCTCTTTTTCAAACCTTGACTCAAAAATCAGATGAAACAGAAAAAGCTTCTGTTACTGCCTTTATGCCATTTACAGCAAAAAAAGGAACTGAACCGGAACAAACTAGTAAACTAAGAATTATCCCGAATGTTTCAGATCTCGAAAGTCAACCTAGTCAATTTTCAGGAACTCAATCAAAACCTTCAATTCAATCAGACACTCAAAAACGTGCTAGAAAAGAAATAATAATCTGTAAACAGTGTGGTGCTATTTTATCATCTGACTATGCATTTTGTAATAAATGTGGTTCTAAATTATAAATTTTGATTTTAAATAATTTTCGGTCTTGAGTTTTTTTTTAGGAATAGTATAATATAACGAAAATTCAATGACAAAAAAGGTATTGAATAATTATTAGAGATTTTTTCATTAGAGATTTTTTCCACATATTGGGCAAATGCTCCACATCTTCTTAATTTTAGAATTGCAATGAATGCACACTTTTAACTCAGGGTCTATTTTTGTTTGAGGTTTCCCAAATATAGTGGCATTATTTAAGTCATATTCATCAGAGACTTTCAATCTCGAACTTCTGGGCGCTCTAATTTGTTTTTGAGGAATTGTGTTGGATTTTTCAAGCATTTCTTGAGTAACATGAGATTTTTGTTTCGGTATTTCTGTTTGGGGTTTATGATACTTTTGAGGTTTAATTGGTGTTTCTTTAATCCTATCTTTTATGATAGCTCTTTCTGGTTGAGGTGGTTTTTTCTCATCTTCTTCAATTGATATTCCTACTTTATAAAAAAAGTAATTTCCATCATTATTTTCAATAACTTTTTCTCCATCTTCTAAATATACTTCAATATAATAGATGATAATTGAACCAACTGGAACCTCTGCTATTTCGGCAATGTAGTAATCCAATTTCTCTTCCATTTCCATTTGATACCATGATGTCCCTTGATCAGCACTAAAAATTAAATTTACAAAAGAGATGGATTTATTAAAATCTTCCTCAGTAATTTTTACAACAATTTTTATTGTCTTTTTATTGATTTCTTTTGCTGTAGGTATTACTTCGGTATCATCCCAAGCAGCTCCACATTTAGGACAATTTGTAAACCAATTAGGGTATTCAAAACTACATTTGGAACAATTTTTTGTAAAATACCTCGTTGTCTTGATTCCTAAAGTTTTTTTTTCTTTGCCCATAATAGTACTATTAAGTTTTTGAAATTAAACTCCCAAAAAAACTTTCTAATAATTAAATAATAATTTGTTTTAAATATATTTTTTTACCTAAGGAAAGTATTAAAATCATTAATTAAATCAATAATCCCGTTGAGATTCAATTCATTAAAATTTTATTACATAGTTTTAAAATTGTTTTAAATAACATAAGCTTTTATCCTTTAAGAAAATCAAACTCTTTTGAAAGGAGAGTGAATTATACACAAATCATTAATTATATCCAAGTGTTAGGAATATCAAACAGATTATTACGAGATTTTTAACTTTTTTATAATCTTTTTCAAATCGTTAATAAAATATTGTATTTGAGATTTTTGAACATGGGGCATTACTACTACTCTAATTAGATTGAAATTTTCAAATTTTCCTAGCATCCAATTTCTTTTTCGTAAATCCTCATCAACTTTACAGATACTTTGTCCATTCTCAGTAGTGATTCCTACAACATTTGTAATTGGATTAGTCACGACTTTAATTCCCCTAATTTCATGGATTTGATTAGTTAAATATTTAGTATTTTCCATACATCTATTTACTATTTTTAAAAAACCATTGACTCCTAAATAATTTAAAATGGCCCAAAATGCTATAACTGTTCCTCCTGATCTGGTACCTACTATATGAAAATGTTTAAAGTTCCCCCCAGCAAGATATGGAATCTGAAATCCTATTTTTTGCAAAATTGAAGGATCTCTTAAAAAGAAACCCCCAGAGGGTATAATCCCTAATCCCATTTTGTGTGGATCTGCTGTTATTGAATCAACAGCATCTACAGAAAAGTCCCATATAGGTATCGGATAATTTAATTTTTTTAAAAAAGGTAAAATAAAACCTCCAAATGCCGCATCGACATGAAAAAAAATGTCCTGATCTTCAATAAGTTTCCCAATATCTTCTATGGGATCAATTAACCCTAAGGATGTGGTCCCTGCAATTCCTACTACACCGCATGTATTTTTATTTATAAGTGAATCAAAATGAGTTAGATCGAGTTCATAATTTTCATTTAATTTAGCTTTCCTAAGTTTAATTCCGAGTAAATCAGCTGCTTTATCAAAAGAAATATGTGCAGTACACGGAACTACAACTTCGGGGTGAATAATCTCTGGTCTTAATTTCCTAGCAATCCTCATAGCTATTAGGTTTGCTTCCGAACCTCCGGTAGTAAAAGTTCCAATTATATTTTTACCATTAAATAATTCTCCAATTTCAGAAACTAATTCTTCCTCTAAGGCAGCAGTCCCCAAAAATAACCCTGGATCTCCGAGATTTTTAGAGATGTATTTCACATAAACCTCAACACCGAAATCTAAAGGTTCAGTACACATAGATCCTAAGATTGAACCTGATTTATATGAAAAGTCTTTCTCCAATTTCTTTTCCAATATATTAAGTACTTCCTGCTTGTTTAACCCGTTTTCTCTCATCCTTTTTATATTCAACTATTCGTGTGTAATATCTTCTCTACTTTTTTTAACAATTAGAACATTTTAAACAATTAAAATTTTACAATTAAGAAAATTAGATTGTAAATAAGATCATATCAGATAATTTATTTACTTAATTCTTTCCGTACAATAATTAACTAAATCTTGGGTATCTAAAAACTTAACTCGCTTTCTTGATTTTTTGTTTATTCCAATATTGATATATGATTCATAAATTGGATTACCTTCAAGACGTATATCTAATAAATTCTTAAGTGCTTCTAATCCTTTTACCTCAGAAATTTGATTAAATGAAAGTTCTAATCGCATTAGATTTCTTAAATTAATAAGTCCTTTAATTTCAGTTATTTGGTTCCATTTAAGCCCAAGTAATACTAAATTTTCTAAATTATCAAGTCCTATGATTTCAGTAATTTTATTTTTTTCTAAATTTAAATATTTTAAATTTATAAGATTTTTAAGACCTTTAATTTCAATAATTCTATTACTTCCTAAATATAACTTGTTTAATTCAGTTAAATTTTCTAAGCCCGTTATTTCTTTTATATTGTTTTCATAAAGATTTAGCTCCTTTAAATTATTAAGGTTGTTTAGGCCTTTTATTTCAGATATCCGATTATTATAAAGAAATAGTCTTTTCAATTTTGTTAAATTTTCAATCCCAACAACCTCTGTAATCTGGTTATATCTAAGATTTAATGATTCTAAATTTTTCAAACTTTCTAGGTTTATAATTTCTCGAATATTATTACCTGAAAGATCTAATTCTTTCAAATATGTTAAATTCTCAAGACCCTTTATCTCAGAGATGCTATTAATACCTTTTTCACTTAAATCTAATTTATTATCCCAGATTTTAACTTTTTTACCTTTGAATTCGAAATAATTCATGAAAATGACTTCTTGCTTAAATGAATCTGTTTAAGTCTCTATCTGAATATTTTTTAATGGTATTTTTTAGTTCTGTATTTAAATCAACTTTATAATAATTTGCCATACATATTATTGCATAAAGAATGTCTGCTAATTCTTCACCCATCTTAGCTTTTTTATTTATACTTTTTTTTGGTTTATATCCTTCAAGATGATTAATTTCTTTCGCCAATTCACCGATCTCTTCTATAACAGCAGCTAACATTGCTAAAGGGGGCCAATAACCACCATGTTTGGTGATCCAATCATGAACAGAGCGTTGGATATCTTGAAGAGAACTCTTTTCAGACATAATTATAATATTTTTTAATAATTTAAAAAATCAAATTAAAAAACAGAAAAGTATTTTTAAATTTTTTAAGCTCAATATTTAGCTTAGAGTTCACGATTATAATTAAAATTAAATAATAAAATCTTTAAATTAATCAAATAAATATTCTCGCTTACGAGTTTCCCATTCAGCCTTTTTACCTGGATTATACCTATTTACTTCGCTATAATACCCTGTTACTCTTGAGTATATTTTAACATCTTCAGCATGGCATCTGGGACAACTGAATTGAGAGCCTTGAGACATTCTTTGGCAGGAAGGACAATATATGAAATCTATTGTATATGCAAAATAGGCGGTGTTTGTATTAAGACAAATATTCTTTGTAAGTTCCCATAAACCATAAACATCAGGTTTTTGCTCTCCAAGCCAAATATGTGTAATTACACCACCATTAACTATTGGATGGAAATCACCTTGTTTTTTAATTCTGACTGATAATGGGATTTCAGCATCATATCTAAAATGATCAGAATTCGTATAATAAGCAGATTTACCAGATGATTGAACAATAGCTTTTTTAGGAAAATGTTTTAAATCCAATCTGGCAAGACGATTGCTCGTTGATTCGCTAGGTTGTTCCCACAGCGAATAATACTTATTATCTCTCTCTGTCATAGTGTTGCACTTTGCAACCATATAATTCAAAATTTTCTTTCCTAAATTATATGATGTATCAGTTTCATGTAATTCAAACCCAGTTAAACTTTTCACAGCCTCGTTTAATCCGGTAAATCCAATCGAGAGATTCTGATCCTTAATATTAAAAATTGGTTTACCATTTATTTTTCCGCTACATAAAGGTAAATGTCCTGTTTTTAATCTTTTTTCCATGAGATTCCATTTTTTACGTAAGATTCTCGCTGAAAGCTCAATTTTTTTATCTAATATTATAAAATAATCATCCTCATTTCTAGACATATAAGCATATCTAGGAAGATTTAAACTAACACTTTGTAATGATCCAATTGTAACATAATTTTCCCAAACATTTGCAACTTTTCTTTTTTCAGGGTCAAGAATACACTGCTCAAGAATTTGATTACCACTAAGAAACTTTCTACAGCATTGGCTATGAATTTCATCAGGCATCCAATCGGGACACATATTAAGGAAATAAGGAGTGCCCATTGTGGCTACTTCTTCCATTACTTTTAAATAAGATGGCTCAAAATCTCTTAACCATTCTTTTTTAATCTTAATCTCGTGTTTTGGGAATGCAAAAAGCTTTCCATTATGATCACCTTGTAGATATACATCAGTTAAGGCATCAAAAAGTTTAAGACATTCTTCTTTATAATCTCCATAAGTTCCAACTACTTTTCCGTGTGGACCGATAGCAGGAATATTCAATAAACCATCAGGTATTGTTGGAGTACAAGAAATTGAAGTAAATGGTACTTGTCCTCCCCTAGCTGCAAAGATTTGATTTGTCTCAAAAATAAAACATTGCATTGACTGTTCAATTTCTCTATCAAAAACACCACAAGCATATGGTGCTAAAAACGTAGTTATATAATCATAACCCTGTCCTCCACTAAATTCCCCTTGAATAATTCCAAGCCATTTAGCAAGATGAGTAACCGCAACACGCAAGCTTCCTGCAGGACCTGATTTACTACAGTGTGCCCAACTCTCAACTGGTGGTAATCCATGTTCCAGAATCATCCGAGGATCCCATTCTTGACAGTTATGAATTAAAATATTATTTGCATAGAAAGTATGCGTTGTCCATTCTCCATTACCTTCTAAAGTAAAATCGTATAAATATGGATGTGTTGGTTTAATCTTTTCTATAGAAACAATTTTATCATATGGTTCTCTTTTAGAGTATTGAGATGAATGGTTTCTAAGGAAATTAGTTAATTTTTTTTGTTTATTTTTTTGATAGAATTCTACTAATTTGGAAAATTCAAGAATATTATCTCCACCAAAGACTTTTAACCGATATTGTATCCCTTCACCCTTATATTCATCTATTTCATATTTATAATGTTCTTCTTTGATGTAATGATATATAGAATGGGATGAAAAAATAAAGCTAATATAATCTATAAGGGATTTGGATTTAGAAGTATAAGTTATATCACAATCTGATTTTTCTGATCTATATATTATATGGCCATCTCCACTATATAGTGCAGATAATAATGGTTTTAAATTCTTATCAGATAAATTAAGAAAAATAGAATTAAGTTGTTTCTTATGACTATAAGGTTTAATTCCAAAAACATATCTGAATAATAAATATATCAATTTTCCTCCAAAGTATAATTGAGGTGCTTTATTTTCTACTATATTATAAGTGATATAAGTATCAAAGCTTTCTTTTATAGTTTGTTCCATATCCTTCAGTATAAAAGGATCTTTACTGGTTAAGACAAGATTATAATTCTGGTTCTCTTGAATGTTATAATTACCCTCAGACAAAAAATATCCTATTAATTTTAGGATTGGGGTTTCCAATTTTATGGATACTGGAATTGAAAGTGAAGAACCAACAACTCCAATCTCTAAATCGGATACAGGAATATTATAAGTTCTGATTATCTTAATTGCTTCTTGAATTGGTATGTTCCCTCTTTCCCAACTTCTTGGCGCATCTAACACTTCAGCTTGACAGAAAATCTCATCCCAAGAAATTGAATCTCTCTGTTTTTGTACGCTCAAAAAATTTCTTAAATTTCTGATATATAATGATTCTAGCAATTCTGAAGGACATTTTTTAAGTAATTCTTCAAGTAGATTTATTTCATAATAGTCCCCTTTGTTCAATCTATTATTTAAGATCATCAAAGTATCACCAATTTTTAATTCCTTTGCTGGAATTTGTCTTGGAGTTGATTTATTAAAGATCATTAAGTTATGATCATCGCTGAGAAGAATTTCTTTCCCACTTTTCGTTTTGACTTTATTTATATATTTATCTGAAGGTCTTCTTGCTATATACTTTAGTTTTCTTAATCCAGAAGGTGTATATAAGTAGAATAAATTTGATGAAAGATTTACAACATCTTCTTTCTGTTTGAAAAAAAGATCGAAATCCTTTGCTTTCAATAATATTAAATCTTTTCCATTAAAAATTGGAATTTTTGTACTACCATCAATACAAAAAGGACGAAGGTCGAAATAACGAAGCATATGGACATGTATATCACCAAATAAATGTGCGTGAGCTTCTTCAGAATCTAATATTCTTAAAAGAGCATATTCATCAGATATTCTATTTGCAGCCCAATGATGTATACTTTCGGGATTCATATCCTGATTTGCATTTTCATCTACTCCATACTCTAAAATTGACTCGTAATCCATTAAGGGCATTCCAATCCTCGTATATAATTTACGCTCATCCTCAAAATGCTTTTCAGATAAGATTGAGCATACAATCTCTCTAATATGGGGACCTGATAAAAATTTAATACCTGAAGAGATAATTCTTCTAACCACTAATTCAGTAATTTTATTGGCTGAGTTTTGGTCCAACCCTGTTTCATTTACTATGCTTTCTTCAATTTTGGAAAGATCAAATGGTACTACATCGCCTTCAGTTCTAAAAACTGTCGGTAATAATTTAGTTAAATATTTGCGATTTATATTTTCAACTTCCTTTTCTTTTTTATGTTTAGAATCCGATACCAATACCAAAGAAATTATACCCCTTTATCAATATTTAAATATTCAATTTAAAAAAATGAGATAATATAATAGTTTCGAATAAAAAATTTTGTCGGAAACATGAACTGAATTTAGAGAATTATTAATTATTTATTATCGTTAATATTTTACCTCTTTTGATATAAAAATTTATTT
>JBHLOG010000045.1:0-26202 GCA_048940765.1 Promethearchaeota archaeon
GTTAATCCTAATTCTTTTCCAATCTTATACAGTTGAAAAATTTCTTTAATCATCAACTTGTATTACCTTATTTTTTCTACATCCAATCTTTTATTTCATTTTTTATCTTTAAAATCTTTTAGATCAATGCTAGAATAAAAAGTTCCACGAGCATAAACTGGTTCAGTCGATTTTGCATATATAATTAATGCTACGTTCCAAAAAAGAATTGCAAAAACAGAAATAATTATAATTAGTAGCAATGCAAGTATTAATGGATACCGATTTTTAAATAATAAAGAACTATTAATTTCTTTACGTGATAATCCTATCTCTTTTCCAATTTTATAAAGTTGTATAATATCATAAATAATCATTGCTTTAACCTATTTTTCCTAAAACCAATATCTTATTTCATTTTTTATCTTTAAAATCTTTTAGATCAATGCTAGAATATAAAGTTCCACGAGGATACACTGGCTCAGTCGATTTTGCATATATAATTAATGCTACGTTCCAAAAGAGAATTGCAAAAACTGAGAGAATTATAATTAGCAGTAATGCAAGAATTAAGGAATACCGATTTTTAAATAATAAAACGCTATTGATTTCTTTATGTGACAATCCTAATTCCTTCCCGATTTTATAAAGGTTATAAAAATCTTTGAGAACCATATTTTTACCTCGAATTTTTTATTTTAATTTTATTTAAATAAATAATTTTGATATAAATATTTATATCTTGAAATTTTTGGATCTATTTTCCACCTAAACGGCATAGATTTATTTTTAAATAATTTGTTCTCAATTGCTCTAAAACAATATGGATTATCAAATGAATTTAAAGCTAATTTGGTCCCTAAACATCCACCTTTACACTTTTTAAACATTTTACACGATAAACAATAATCTTGTGAATTTACTTTATGAAAGTGTTGCTTATATTTCAAATAGAATCTGGAATTTATAATATCAGAAATATTTGTGGTCCTAACATTACCTTCAATAAAGTCATCTGATAAAGTTAAACACCCTTTAATATTTCCATTACTTTGAATTCCTAAAACTGATCTACCTGCTTGGCAACCAATCCAAGGTTCTAATCCTAATTCAGGTAAAATTTCTGAAAAATATCCAAGACAATGTGCCCCTATTAATGGTAATTCTCTTATTGAATATTTTTTAAGATTTATTGCTATGAACATTGCTACACCATAAAACTGTTCTCTAGATATCATCAAATCTCTTGGAAATCTTCCAATAGGTATTGCTATTTGTATTTGCCATGCAATTTTCTTATTAATTAGTAAATCACGTATCTTATTTAGTTCTTTAAAATTAATTTTATTGACTGTGGTTATTACACTAACAGGAATATTTTCTTTCTGGAGTAATTTTATAGAATCTAATACTTTATAATATGCACCTTTAATTCCTCTTATATAATCATGAGTTTTTGAGATACCACCATCTAAACTTAAAGAAACGCAATCTGTTTTTAATATTCGCAACTTTTGAATATAATTTTTGATTTCTAAGCCATTAGAAACAAATGTTAATTTCATTTTATACTTCTTAATTTCCTGTGCGACTTCATACCAATCATCTCTTAAGAATGGTTCACCGCCCATTAATGTAATTCCGTCGTACCCACATGACTTTAAATCTTTAACCAATGATATTGCTTCTTCAGTACTGAGTTCTTCTAAACGAGATTTACCTGCTGACGAACCACAATGAATACATTTGCTATTGCATTTTAGAGTAAATTCCCATACTGCACATTTATGTTTAAAGTAATTGGATAATTGATATGTTAAATTTGACATTTTAAGTTGGATTCTAACATTATAATTTTGATTTTAATGTCAATAATTAAAATCCCAGTTGTCATTAAAAACTTTTTCATTGATTTATTGTTTTTGAGCAAAATTTTTCTTATTTTATTTGAAGAAATATGATTTATAAAGATTTAAGGTCCACTTATTGAACATTTCATACTCTATACAATTTAAATTTCAGAATAAAACAAAATCACACGATGGGCATTTCTTTTTATTACCCATTATAATCTTACTACAATTAGGACAAATTTGTATTTCAGTTCTTTTTCTTTTAGATTTAAGTTTCGAATTGTTTATTTCTACTTCAGTTTTTCTTTTTATTTCCAACGCCATTGGATCAACAGCTTGCACAATCTTAGGCTTTCCTTTGGCTTCTATTTCATGTAAGTATTCGACAATATCTTTTTTCTTAACCTGACTTAATTCGGCAATAGTAGGGATTTCGCCTTTTTGAACATCATATACAAAATCTTTATCCAGAGTTAAAATATTGAAACAATTATGGCATCTAAACACATGGGGAATTCCAATATTGGACGTTTCAGCCCATTGAGCCCAACATACTTTATGAACAGTCGATTCACAAGAGGGACATTTGACGATACCAATATCATCAGTGTTGAAACAAATTGAACAAGTGGCTGTTTCATTGATTGTTTCTGGTTCATCTGCTAAATTTACATAAAAAGGTTGGTTGTCTGGCAAAATCATTCTTACCCTTTGCTTTAAGAATGATAGATCTGCTACATACTTTTTTTCTGAAAGCGTATTTAATATAGGGCTAAGAAACTTAACTTTAGTAATTTCATAAAATCCACCGTTGCTTAATTTTGCTAATTTCATCAATTTTACCCTAAGTTCAAGATCTGGTTCTCCAATCCGGATAATATCAATGAAAAAAGGCATGTCTTTAACAGTTTTAATTAATTCTTCCAAGGGAGGAAGATATTCTGGAGGAATATCATATGCTCCCTCATCTATTAATATAAGTAATCGAAAAATTTTTTCTGAAATTTTCTTATATACTTCGATTATGAAAGTAATAGCAATAAAAATGCCTCCTGCGATATTTGCATTGGTGATATAGCCCCCAAATGACTTTAAAGTCTCAAGAATATGGTTTATATTAAAAGTAAATTGCTCCAAATAGTTAGGACCCTCATGTTGAAATGCAATCAGATTAAACCTATCAGAAGGATCTATAGCTTGCTTATTTCTCATGAAATCTGCGATTGAATTATACACTTGACGCATTTTCGTAATTTTTGGAGTAAATCCATAGAATATAAGACAATCTTCAGATTTCGTGGATTCCATACTATATAACATGAATAAAGTATTGAAAAAACTACTACTTAATTAATATAAATTTGGTACAAAAATTAATAAGTTTAAGGTAAAAGCAAATGATATACAGATCGTATCTCTAATATTTAATAATCATAATAATAGTTAAAAGAAAAATTTAGTTTGTTTATTTCTAGCATTTCTCTTTTTATTGTAAGAACTTTAGAATTCATAAAGCAAATTTTTTATAAAAATATACTTTCTACAATTTAAGTTAAGAAGGATATTGATAAATAAAACTGAAGTTATCAACATTTACTTTTATGTATATATTTTTAATCATTCCTAAAATAATGAGAGAATAAAATGCAGATATATCGGTTAAAAATAAACAAGAACATTTGCATTGGTTGTAATGATTGTGTTGTAAGTTGTCCCTTAAATTTCCAGCAATTAAAGGAAAAAGGCTATTTAACTCCAGAAAATGCTGTGGTCTTAGTTAAAAATGGTATGGCTTACGATATTTATGTTGAGGGCAGGGATGTTAATTGTGATGGATGTGGAGTTTGCTTGAAATACTGTCCGGTCTCTGCCATTGAATTACAATTACTTGAAGTTAAATGAGGTATGAAAAATGTCATTTCCTAAAATTTCACGTTCGATAAGTAAAGAACTTGAACATCTAAAAGTTCAATTCCTTACAGAAAGCTTAGAACTTCTTCTGGATAGAACTAAATGTGTTGGTTGCGGAACATGTGCTAGGGTATGTCCAAAAGAAGCAATTTCACGTGGTCCAGTCGCGGCAGCTCGTCGTTTCCCTAATATGGAAGATATTATTCCAGAAATTTATGATCCGAAAAAATGTGTATTTTGTGGAACGTGTGTTGTAATGTGTCCTTTTAGCGCTTTAACTCTCAAAAAAGATGGGGAAATAATTGAATTAGACAATATTCAAATTTTCAAAGAAAAGGTTGTTCCCAATTTAGAATTTGAAGCAAAAAAGATAAATGACAACGCTGGAGTAGAGAGAATAGTAAAACATTATGCCAATGGTGAAATAAGCATTATTGATGAGGAATGCGCGGGAGGATGTGAAGCTTGTGCTGATGTATGCCCAAGTGGTGCCATAACAGTTCCCAAAAAGTCAGATAAAGGCTGGGAAAGAGTTCCAAATGTAGTAGTTGACCCAGATAAGTGTATTTACTGTGGATCGTGTGATAATGCTTGTCCCACGGGAGCAGTTAAGTTAAAAATAACAGAAATAAAATCTTCTGGAGAATTTAGTGAGATGTTTTGGGAACCTCTTCTAGAACGAATAAAAACATTAAGGTGGAGTGAAATAAAGGAGGCGTAATGAAATGAGTATAAATAATTTAATTTTAATAACGTGTCGGACAATTAATCAAGGTGTTGCACTTGAAGGTGGTAAAAATACGAAAGAAAATGTTCGAGCTGCTGCTATCTGTGCTTTTGATAAAGATGATTTTAAAAAGTTAGATTGCCTTGTAGGAACACCAGTCAAAGTAATTACAGATTATGGAGAGGTGACGGTATATTCAACAATTTCAGAAGAAGGACCTCATCCAGGTATTATTTTTATTCCAATGGGACCATGGGCTAATCAAGTTGTTAATCCAGACTCTCAATCATGTGGGACACCAACTTATAAAGGCATGAAAGCAAGTGTAGAAAAAATCCCAAGTGGAAAAGTTTTAGATGCTGTTGATTTAATTGCTAGGTTAAGGGAGGTCTAAAAATGGTTGAAAAAAAAGTTAAAACAATTTATGATGTAATTTGTCCTTTTTGTGGCACTTTATGTGACGATCTTGAAGTAGATATCGATGTTAAAACTGATACAGTAGTAGAAGTCAGAAATGGATGTCAGATTGGTACAAAGAAATATTTTTCATCTAATCCAAGTGAACATCGATATGAGAAACCTCTTTTTAAATCTAACGGCGCTTATAAAGTAGTCTCGTGGGATGAAGCAATTGATAAAGCCGCAGATATTTTAGTGAAAGCAAAAAGACCATTACTTTATGGTTTTTCGAGCACTGAATGTGAAGCTCAAGGGAAAGGTGTAGAATTAGCTGAAATTTTAGGAGGCATTTTAGATAATACTGCTTCAGTCTGTCATGGACCATCTTTATTAGCTATCCAAGATGTTGGAGCTCCTACTTCTACATTAGGAGAGTATAAAAATAGAGCAGATTTAGTATTATTTTGGGGTTGTAATCCTGTTCACGCTCATCCACGTCATCTTGGAAGATATAGTGAATTTGTGAGAGGATATTTTAGAAAGGATGGTAGAAATGACAGATTCATAGTAGTAGTTGACCCACGAAATACAAATACTGCCCAAATAGCTGACTTATTTATACAAATAAATCCAAGTGAAGATTATGAATTATTAAATGCTATCAGAGCAATGTTAAGGGGTGTAGAATTAGATGCAAAGGAAATCTCAGGCGTACCTATAGAAAAGATAAAAGAATTAGTAGAAATATTAAAATCATGTAATTTTGGTGTGATATTTTTCGGTATGGGATTGACCCAATCTTTAGCTCATCATAGAAATATCGATGCGGCAATTTCTTTAGTACGAGAATTAAACGATCACACTAAATTTTTATTAACTCCTATGCGAGGGCATTATAATGTTGCTGGAGCAAATCAGGTATTTTCATGGCAGACGGGATATCCATATTCTATAGATTTTTCTAAAGGGTATCCTCGGTATAATCCGGGAGAGTTTTCTTCTGTGGATATTTTAATAAAAGATGAGGTAGATGCCTCATTAATAGTTGCATCCGACCCTGCAAGTAATTTTCCTGCTGCTGCTGTGAAAAATATGTTTAAACATCCTATTATTTCCGTAGAACCTCATCATACTCCAACATCTGTAAATGCTGATATAATATTACCTCCAGCTATCGCAGGAATAGAATGTGAAGGGACAGCATATCGAATGGACAGTGTTCCTTTAAGATTACGAAAAGTAAAGAATGCACCTGGCGAATGTTTAACAGATGAAGAAATATTAGAACGATTAATAAAAGCTGTAAAGAAAAAAAAGGGTGAATAACGTAATGGCGGAAATCAAATTAAAACTAAAAAAGAAACCAGAATTTCCATTAGAGGCTGAAATTGTAAGTCCAGATATATTTGCTGGAAAACCAGCAACGGATATTAAAAAATTAAGAGTCTATCATGGTAATGAAGAAAAAGTTATCGGAGACTTTTTTGAAGTTACTGGAACTGGTAGCGAAACAAATGATATTAAAATTGAGATTAATGGAGATCTTTCAAATGTTAAGAGAATCGGAGAAAAAATGACTGGTGGAGAAATAATAATAAATGGTAACGTAGGAATGCATGTTGGAAATAATATGTCAGGTGGAAAAATATTAGTAAACGGTAATGCCGATGATTGGGCAGGAGCAATGTTAAAAGGTGGTGAATTAGAAATTACTGGCGACGCAGGCCATTATGTAGGCGCTGCATACAGAGGATTTTGGAAAGGCATGGAAGATGGATTAATAAAAGTTAAAGGTAAGATAGGTAACGAAGCATTATCGTGGGTATCTGGATCTAAACCAGGAAAAAGATTTCCAACCCTAATTTGTGGAGGAGCAGGATCATTTTTAGGGATACATAGTCACGGAGGAACTATTATTGTTGAGGGAGATTGTGATCGCTGTACGGGTGCAGATCAAGTACGAGGAACAATTGTAGTTAAGGGAAAAATTTCAAGAATTCTTCCCTCTTTTAAGAAAGTTGGTGAAGTAAAAGAGATTGAATTAATGAATGGAGAGATAATAAAGGGAAAATTTATAGAATATAGCGGAGATCATTCCGTTGAGAAAAATCATTCTAAAATGGATAAAAAAACAGGAAAAATATCTAATAGCTCTAATGGCAGATTGTATATTGCAGCTTAATTCCTCAATATTAAAACTAATTTTAAATAACTAAAATAATAATTATCATTATGAAGCACAAAGTCGGCATAACCTTAATGGTCATCGGGGGGATTCTTATGATTTTTAGTTCTGCAATTGGGAGTATTGGAGTATATGAATTATTATATGATTTAATTTCAACCGAAGTCCATCCAAACTTAAGAAAGTTATTACAAACAATGTTAATAGTGTTAAGATTCATCGCAGACACAGGAGGCGGGGCAGTAATTTTAGGTGCGATATTTATAGGATTAGATCTTCTTAGATTTGGTAAATGGCTTGTTGGAATTGGATTAACTTTTGGCTCACTCGCTCTAATCATTTGGATTATTTCAACAATTGTTGATATCACTGGTATTATAACTGATCCAGAAATATTAAGTGCGTTAGATAGACTTAAAGGATTTTTTACTTATAATACCGGTATGCAATTTATAGGAGTTACAGTAGCTGTTATTGGTCGAAATGCTATTAAAAAACCTAAAAAAATTAAAGAGGAAAAATTGGAAGAAGCAGAAATTACCAAGAAAGAGGAAGAACTTGAAAGCTTAACACCATTACCTTTTCAAAACATTAATTGCCCAAATTGTGGAGCATCCTTACCTTTTAATGCTAATTTTTGTAGCGAATGTGGAAGTAGTTTTGAGAAATAATAAGAACACTTTTTATTAACAAGATTTGTTTTATACATAAATAACTTAATTTTAATTAATCGATTTTTTAAAATTTAATAAAAAACTTAATCTGGTTGAAATTTTGTTCAAACGCAAGGTAAATATTACAAGAATTAAAAAAGAAAACAAAGAAAATATTGAAGATATTATACTTTATGAAAGCCCGATTGATTTATATGTTAATTCTGAACAACTAGTTAACATAATATGTTTGCCTAAAGACTTAAAAGAGCTTGCAATAGGATTTTTATTTTCAATCGGTATTATCAATTCTATTATTGATATAAAAGAGATTGTTATTAATGAATTAGAGCATTCTATAAGTGTTAATTTGAAAGATAATATAGAATTTAATACTGAACAACTCGAAATAAATCCTGTAAGCCGAGTTGTTGATACTACATGTGGGATCTCATCACCATGGCGAAATACCATTAAAAGAAGTTTGGAGAAGATAAATATAAAAGAAAGTCTAAAAACTAAATCCGATATTAAAATAAAATCTAATATGATTTTTAGTGCCTTAAAAAAAATGCAAACGTCAACTCCATTGTATAGGGAAACAGGCGGCTGCCACGGTGCTGCTATATTTGATATTAATGGATATCTACTAAGTGTTAAAGAAGATATTGGTCGACATAATGCAATTGATAAAGTTATTGGAGATTTACTTCTAAAAGGTCATAATTTTGAAAATATTTTTCTAACCTCTACCGGAAGATTAACTGGAGATTCAGTTTTAAAAGCAATTAGGGCAAAAATACCTATTGTTGTTTCTATTTCTGCAGCTGTTGAATCTGGAATCAGATTAGCTTTTGCTTACGGAATTACTTTAATTGGTTTTGCACGTGGTTCAAGAATGAATATTTACACTCATCCATATAGAATTGAAATTTAAGATTAATATACAAAAAAGTATAATTCAATTATTTTATTTCTTCATTCCAATTCTAATAAAATGATTTTTAGTTTATTTAACAAATCTTTTAATTCATACTAAATAGATCTAAATATTACGATATAAAAATACAAACCTTTTAGATTTTAGAAATTAGGAAGAGGAATTAAGAATGGCTAAAGCAGAAGAATACAAAATGTTTCAAGGATGTGTTATTGGGAATAGAATTCCTTTTATAGAAGCCTCAGCAAGAAAAGTTTTCGATAAACTTGGAATTAAAACCTCTGATGCGGCATTTGCATGTTGCCCTGATCCAGTTGGATTTAATAGTACTGATCACCTAAGTTGGATGGCAATGGGTGCGAGAAATCTGACTCTAGCCGAAGCTGAAGGAAAGAATATTATTTCTCTCTGCAATGGATGTTTCCAGACATTAAAACTTGTCAATGAAGAATTAAAACATGATGATCATGAAAAGGAAAAGATTAACAATCTTTTAAAATCAGTCAATAAAGAATTTAAAGGTACTATTAATGTGAAACATTTTGTAGAAGTATTACATGATTATAGAGATGAAATAAAAAAGAATGTCAAGAATGAATTAAGTGGATTAAAGGTTGCTTGTCATACGGGATGTCATTATAATAGACCTTCTGAAAAAATGCAAACAGATGATCCTATGAATCCTGTGAAACTTAGGGAAATTGTTGCTGCAACAGGTGCAACTCCAGTTGATTATGAAGAGGAAATGCTCTGTTGTGGAACTGGAGTTGGAAATGCTGAAGAAGAACCATCAATGCAAATTCTAGCTAATAAACTAACAAGTGCCACGAATGCTGGTGCTGAAGCAGTTATCGTGAATTGTCCAGCTTGCTTCCAACAGTTTGATAATAATCAGAAAAAAGCAGGAGAAATTAAGGGTAAAGATTTTGGATTGCCCATTTTATATGTAACAGAACTATTGGCTCTTGCTTTTGGTGAAAATCCTGATGATCTTGGATTGAAATTCCACCGAACAAGACTAACATCATTTTTAGAGCAAAGAGGCCTTAAATAATTCAAATTAATTTTTAAAATATTAATATTGGCTACTATTTACTTATTTCACAATAAGAATCTTTATTTTTTGTATTTAAGATAAGATCAATTAATTTTCTACTTATTTCTATTACTTAAAATTAGCATTTCTATCTCAGATATTATATTCTCAGGCATTTCTTCCAAAAACCCTTGAGAAGATTTAGGATTTCCTCCACCTTTTCCTCCATATTTTTGTATTAATTTTTGTATTAATCTATTACAATCAATCTGTTCATTTAAAGACATCAATCTTAATTTATTTCCTTCAAACTTTACAATAATAAGTGAATTTGATGGAAAGTTTTCTAAGGATTTATTCAAGATCTTTATATCTACATTAAAATCGATATAAAACAGTGAAAGGTTATCAATTATTTTTAAAGGAGATTTAGAGATCGCCTCTAATAATTTAATAGATAAGTCTTTTTGTTGTTCTTGTATATTTTCTATAAGATCTAAACGCTTTTTAAGTAATATTTTTAACTTTGCTACAGGTGAATTGATTGAGTTAGCTAATGCAAGCAAATCTAAATCAATATTTGAACTCATTTCTACTGCTTTATCTCCTACAACATATCTTATTTCTGTTCCTTTTTTAAACTCATAGATGAAAATATTTCCAATTTCTGTAGTATTTATAACATGAGTTCCTCCACAACATACCATATCTAAATCTTCAACTTCTATCAATCTTACTTGAGATTCATCAGGAATAGCGCTTCTTATTTTCTTAGATATTTTCTCAGCTTGTTTATGCGGAATAATTTTTGTACCTACTTTTAAGTTTTTAATCGTACAAATTTTATTTACTTCAGTTAATACCTTTTTTAACTGTTCATAATCTAAATCCTGGGATATTTGGAGGAATACCTCTTCAAAATTAAGAATAGCACGAACTGTATCAATATTGTACATATTTTTAATAACTGCTGAAAAAATATGCTGAGATGTGTGAGCTTTCATCAAACCATACCGATAATTCCAATCTATCTCACCTTCAACTTTATCTCCAATATTAATTTTATATTTAAAATCAGATGATATATGGTGTAATATATTTTCACCTTCTTTTGTGACTTTTTCAACCTTAAAATTATTTTCTTTAATCTTTAAATATCCAGTATCACTTGCTTGGTTTCCACTTTCAGGATAAAACAATGTTTGATCTAAAATAATGCCATCTTCATAAACCGATATTACTTCTGCAGTAAAAGTTGTATCATAAACATTTTCCCAAAATAACTTTTTTGTCATAATTAAAACCAATTTTGTTTATTCCACTCTGTCTAATAAAGTAATTAAATCATTCAATAGTCTAATATATATCAAATATAAGATTCGTAAATTTATTAATAAAGGTAATTTATGTTGATTGAGTATTTAAGAACCCCAGATGAACGATTTAAGAATCTTCCCAATTTTCCATATAAACCTCTTTATATTGAAGATTTACAAGGTTATGATGGGTTAAGAATGCATTACATAGATGAGGGTCCAAAAGATTCCCAAGAACTATTTTTATGCCTACATGGACAACCAACATGGAGCTTTTTATATCGTAAAATGATACCTATTTTTTTAGAAGCCGGTTTTCGCGTTATTGCCTTAGATTTCTTTGGTTTTGGTAGATCTGATAAGCCAATTAAAGATGAGGTATATACTTTTGACTTTCATAGAAATTCTTTAATAGAGTTTATCAAAAAATTTGATCTGAAAGATTTAACCCTCGTGTGCCAAGATTGGGGAGGTATTTTAGGTCTTACTTTACCAGTGGTATTTCCAGAGATTTTCAAACGTTTAATATTAATGAACACCATATTGGGAACTGGTGATTATGATCTTACTCCAGGATTCAAAAATTTTCGAGATTGGGTGAATAGAACTCCTGATATTGATGCAGGAAGATTGATAAAAACAGTTACCCCTAATTTAACACAAAAAGAGGTTGATGCCTATAATGCACCCTTTCCTGATAATAGCTATAAAGCCGGTATTAGAAGATTTCCTAACCTAGTTCCAACATCCTACGATGCTCCTGGTGCTGAAATTTCGAGAAAATCAAGAACTTGGTTCCAAAAAGAATGGAAAGGTGATTCATTTATGGCTATAGGAATGCAAGATCCTGTTCTTGGACCTCCTATTATGCAAATTTTGAGGAAATGGATTCCAGGATGTCCACAACCTTTAGAAATTAAAGAAGCTGGTCATTTTGTACAGGAATGGGGAGTAATTGTCGCAGAAAAAGCATTAAAACATTTTAATTTACTTTAATTTTAAATTTCTTAAATTAGTTTCCCGTATAAATTAAATCCATCTATTCGATTTATTTTCACTTCTAAAAATTCCCCATAATTACCTTCATAATTGTCAATAAAGATGTTTTTGTAGGCAAAATTTCTTCCAAATCCTTGATTTTTTAGAGTGCCTTTATGTAAGGTTAAGACTTCTCCTTCCCAACCTTTCCACTTATTATTCATATCAACTAAACTATTACGAAATATTCTAGATAATCGAATAGATCTTCTCTTTATCGTTTTACTATCTATCTGTTCCATCTCTTTTGCTTTAGTTGCTGGTCGGGGAGTGAATTTTGAAATATTTAAAATTTCTGGCTTCAACCATTTTATAAAATTAATTGTTCTATAGAAATCATGTTCAGATTCTCCAGGAAATCCACAAATTATATCTGTAGAAATTGTTAAATTCTTAAATTTTTTTTGAAGTAATTCAATATTATTAACAATATCCGAAATTGTATAGGTTCTTTGCATTTTTTTAAGAATTTTACTGCTTCCAGATTGAATTGGGATGTGGAGGAATTGATAGACTTTTTTAGATTCAAAAATTGAGATTAACTCATCAGTATGGTCAATTAAAAAGCTAGGATTGATCATTCCAATTCTTAAAAAGAATTTATAATCTAGACTTACAATAGTGTTTATTAAATCCTTTAAGCTTGTTCCATTAAATTGATAAATACTACAGTCTTGCGAAGTTAAATAGATTTGTTTGATTCCTTGTTTTAATTGATACTCAACATTTTTAATAATATCTTTGGGGTTATAACAATTTAACCTACCTCTTGCATTTTTTACACAACAATAAGTACAAGAGCCTAAACATCCTTCTGAAATTGGAATAATTCCTGTTATTTTTCCAAGAGGATGATTTATATGAAATTTAGCTTTATTAATTGATTTTTCTGATAATAAAATTAAACTTTTTTTTCCAGTTTTAACTTCCTGAAGAATATCTGGAATAGCTGAAATATTATTCAAATCAATTATAGCTGAAAAAGAGGGAATAATTTTTTTGATTACTTCAATGTAATTTGGGGCTATATGAGGTAAGCACCCAGCAATTATGATATGCTTATTAGGATTTTTCTTATAAAGTTGATATAAATTTTCTAATCTTGCTTTTATTTTATTTTCTGTCTGTTCTTTGACGGCACATGTGTTAATAATAATAAATTGTGCATTTTCAAACGATGTTTGTATATAATTTGCTTTATTTAACTCATTCGAAATTATATAAGAATCTGCTTTATTAGAAGTACATCCGTAAGTTTCAATATAAAACGAGTTTTCTAACACTATAATTCATTTCTATAAAATATAATAATTTAAAAAACACCGAAATTATTAGGTATTAAAAACGTTTTTTAATTAAAATAATCTATTATAACAAGATTATAGACTAATCATTTCAGGATTGGTAAAAATGACTACGAAAATTCGATTTGCGTTTTGCAGTGTCTGTAAGAAAGAAGTTGAAAAATCTGCAAGAAAACCATTAACTACCACACAAAAAATTGTGTGGGTTATTGTTATTATTGGAACATTAGGGATTGCAGCAATTGCTTATGCAATTTATTTGTCGAATAAACCAAAAGTTTATTGTCCTAACTGTTTTAACAAATTGGAATACTCTGATAAACCATTTGTAAAACCAAAAAAGAAGCCCGAGGATATGACTCCAAGAGAAAAAGTACTTGATAAAGCAGGGAAGGAAATTGAAGCTGAAGAAACAAAACCAGTTAAAGAAAAACCTGAAGGAAAAAAAGAGCGAAAAAAAGAAGTAAAAGTGGAGAAAGAGAAGATCTTCTGTTCATTCTGTGGAGAAGAACTCGATGAAGATTACCCCACATGTCCTTATTGCCAAGCGGTAAGAAAATTCTAATATTTTAAAAAGAAATCAAAAAACTATTTTCTTATCAAGAAACTAATAAAAATAAATAATAGTAAAGACTAAATATTAAAATAAAGATTTTTGAATACCAAAATTTAATTTTATTTTAAAAAAGTAAGTTGAAAAAATTATGCCGAGAGCAGGGAGAAGAGCACCAGATAGAGAACCTGATCCCCTTGATGTATATAGCAAATGGGATAAAATTGGAGCCAAGACAATCTATTATGGCTTTATTCTTGGTACAGTAGTTGTTGTATTAGGTGTATGGATCATAATTATCTGGTTATTGGTTGGTGGAGGTTTTTGGGAATTTTGGAAAGATCTAGATCTTGGATTTCAGATAGCTATTATTGCTGGAGCAATTACAGGTCATTTATTCTTATTAGTCCTCTTTTATACACTATTCCGTGGAGGAATGGTGCGATTGTGTCAGATAATGTATAAAGATCGATTGATTGCAAGTAAATGGGCCGATTATTACGGTCTACGTATGCTTGTAGGTGTAGCTCTTTTAGGGCTTTATATAACACTTATAAGCGTTGTTATAGGTTTGCTACCATCAACATTTCTAGATGTAATGAAAAAGATTTGGGATTGGCAGGTCGAAACATTCAATGAATATCCCGGGTTATGGATTATGTGGGTAGGATTACTTATATTTCTCTTTGTGATAATAATTTTTCTTGGAATTATGATATGGAATAAGGGTGTATTCTGGGTTCTTTCACATGTCAAAGAAATCGAACAGGAAATGGAAATTGAAGAAAACATTAAGAAAGAAGCCATCAAGAATTCAGATGAAAGAACACTTAGAGATATTTATAAAAAAGAAACAGGACAAAAAGCAATACATCGAGGAAGAGAAACCCGTGGATATAAAGAGTGGAAAGAAAAGCTAGGAATAAAAGAATAAAACTTTAAAAAATAAAATAGTATTTAAAAAAATTTTTTTTAATTTCTTATCTTCTCATCATTCGTGGATTTCTGAATAAATCTAATTCTTGTTTTGGTATTTTGTAATCAGTAGTTGCTGTCTTTTTCATTTGTTTATAGAATTTTTTAATCATTTTTTCTGCATCGTGCATAAAATTACAGATGCATCCAAATAATATCATATAGAGTACAAAACTTTTATCTTTCGCATAGATTTCATCAGAAATCTGAATCTCAAAATTTTTCTGCACTCTTTGACCGTCTACTCGAGCAACTTTTTGATCGCCAACATAAATCCAGTAATTTCTGCCTGGACCTACAATACCCTTGGCCATAACTACTTGAAGTTTATCATCTTTTTGTTCGGGAAGAAGTGGCCAATTCCATCTCGTTCCCAATAATCTCCAACCTCTTACAGCACGAGCTAAATGGGTCATTCTTGGATTCTGCATAAAAAATACAGGAGCAGGGTGTTTGATTTCATAACTTTGGACTAATGAATGAGCAATACTAAGTTCAAATCCACCTTTAAAAGTTCCCCCTTTAGGTTGTGCATCCATTGATTCTTCCATAATAGTAAAAATACGGCAAGTTAATCGTTTTTCTTCAAGCGGTTTTTCCTCCCAATCATCTTTACTGAAAGCAATTATGTATTTTTTCTCACCATCTTCTTCTACGACTCCTTCAATATCGAAATTCTTAGAAAACCAACGTGTTTTAGCTTGATATTTAAGTTGTTGATGCACTCCTAATTCTTCATCATGCAAACGAGTACGCCAAAAATTTACTTTGATTTTTTTATATACTGCTTTTTTAGGTGATACGGGAGCTTCTGGAGTAGGTTCCTTTTTGGATGGCTTTTTTACTTTCTTTTTTGTTGGTGTTGTCCTTGCTTTTGCTCGATGTTTTTTTGTTGCTTTTTCAGCTGTTTTTTCAATTTCTTCAACAGGATCTTCTTCTGACATATAAATTCACATCTATTATTTAATTTTTAATATATTTTATAGTTAAATTAATTTTCATTTGGATTATTAATATTTTTTACGTTAAACTTTTACTTTATAAAATCATGTAAGATTTCATATTAATAAATTTTTCAGTAATATATAATTATACTTGAAATTTGTTTTGACCAATTTTAAAAGCTTAATTTCCAATTTCCTTTAATATTCATGATAATATAAAAAATATTTTAGTAATTCTAAAGAACTCAAAAGATAAAAAAATAGAAGAAAAAAAAAAAATTAAATTTGTTTTTTTTGTCTTGAATATCTTCCATGAACTATAATAGATATAATCGAAAATACGCTAATAAATATCAATAAATTGTAGCCAGAGATAATTTCATCACCATTATCAATGTCATCATCAGGAGGAGATATTTGAACAATAACATGGACATTATTTGATAAGGTTTGACCATTTTCATTATGAGCAACGACTATGAAATAATATGTTCCATTTAATAAATCAGTGATTTGAAATGGAGAGGTTGCTGATTGAAAAGCTAACTCATCGAGAGTTTGATTTATTTCTACAATTAAGCTTTCATATTGATAGACTGAATAGTTTTCTGCTGCAAAAGAATCAGACCATGTTAAATCAAATACGCCATCAGTATCTGGATCTCCAGCATTAGTAGATAAAGTGAAATCTTTTGGAGCTGATAAATATACTTCAAGATGAAGACAGTTTGACATAGTCTCGCCTGTTTCGTTAAATGCAACAACTAAATAATAATATTCTCCCTGAGTTAATCCAGAAATAGGGGTTGGAGACACTGCATTTTGATTAGCAAGTAAATCCACACTAAAATTAATTTGGCTTATATATTCACTAAAAGTATAGAGAGAATAATTATCAGCGCCATCTGAATTTGTCCAAAAGAGATCAAATTCACCATTCAAATTTGGGTTTCCAGCATTACTACTTAAAATAAAATCTCCTGGTGCAGGTAACAATACACTAACATTAATGCAGTTTGATAATGTCATACCAGTGCTATTATAAGCAACAACTACAAAATAGTGAATCCCAGTTTTCCTATTTGAAATACTATAGGGAGAAATTGCATCTTGGTTTGCTAATAATACAAGATTTTCATTAATCTCCGAAATAAAAGCTTGAGAAGTGTAAATTGAATAATTATTTGCACCATCTGAATTTGTCCAATTAATATTAAAAATGCCATCAGTATCAGGATCATCAGCATCAGTATCTAACAAAAAGTTCCCCGGAGCTGGTAATAAAACCGAAATATGAGTACAATCGGACATTTTGATACCATACTCATTATTCGCAACAATTACAAAATAATGGTTACCAGTCTTTAAGCCTGAAATTTCAAATGGCGAAAGGGCTATTTGATCAGCCACTAAGATAAGATCGTCATTTAGATATGTTATTGGATGGGTAGAACGATATATTGAGTAATTATCAGCATTAGTGGAACTAGTCCATGTCAAATTGAATATTCCATCAGTATCTGGATAATCTGCATCATTGTATATATTAAAGTCTCCCGGTAATAAAGAAGGTCCAAAACCATTGATACCCCATGGAGGTATTTTTAAATAACCTGTTGGAATAGATTCAGGATATATTGAATCACCAGTTGATAAAACGGTTTTACTTCCACCATACCATTGACAAAATAAAGAAGTAGCATATGGCCATCCAGCAATTAAATCATGACTCCCAGAGAAAGCAAGGTTTCCACTTGGTCCTAAAAAAGAATTTGTAGTATTTATTTTTTCTAATTCCATAATAATATTGCTGGAGTTAAATGATTGAGTGTTAAAAACAGCATTTGCTAACAAATTCACAGCATCATAAGATCCTATTCCTATATAATAAGCTTCTTCAGAAAAATTGTTATAAAAATTATTCCAGAAAGATTTTGATTTAGAGGTTTTAGAAACATTATATAAAGACTGCATTATGATTTCATAATTGCAGCCTCCAAGAGTGTCTTCCCAATATGAATCAAGCTGAGCAAGAATATTTATACCTGCTAATAGATATCCAGGTTGAATATTCCCATATTGTACACCTAAATGAATCCCACCCGGAGAGCTAACTATCGGTATTACAATCTGAGCACCTAAAGCATCAAGATTCGCTAAATAATTAGACATCTGAAAAGCGCTTACAGTTACAGGAAAAGCAGTATTAGAAACAAGGGAAATATTTGAATTTAGCGCTGGTAATTGAGATTGCAAAGCAGATGCTATTGGGATTGTCCAAGGTAAATCTTCTCGAAGGATCCCAACGTTAATTGTTGATGCTCCATAAGTTCTATTAAAATAATCACTAAGATATAATATGTATAATATTAATTCATTAATGAGAGATGTTGTATTGTAGGGCATAATTCTAAAAAAGTATTTATAATGGTCATAATCGTTTAAGACATTTTGACAAAATTCATCAGCAGCAGCACCAGTAGAAAGAAAGGGGATTTTGGTATCCATTATTACCTCCTGATAAGCCAATACTGCCTCAGTTCGAAAGCCCCCAGTTACAAAATGAGGTGCATGATCATTTATCATTCTTTCTGCGGCATTAACGGCTTTTACAATATCAAGAGCCCAAGCCATTTCTTCAGTATCTTCAGATACAAGCCCTATGAAGTACCTAGTACCATTGATGACAATTCCACCAGCTTCATTTATTTCTCTAGCTGCTAATACCGCTCCATTCCATGCATGCCCACCCGAAATATCGCCCATATCATTCAAAATTCCTACTTTAATCACGCGATCAAAAGGTAATGACCATGTGACTCCTGGAATAAAATATTCCTCAACAGTTATATCAGATACTTTTGGATTAGGATTTACATCTTTAATATCTTTATATTCCGAATTTCCTACTATAAAATTGAGATTATAGATACTTATAGTTGATAAAAAGAAAACAATCCCTAAAGTTATTAAAAATTTTCTTTCTATTTTTAATTTTATTTTAATCCACCTTGAATAGCTTTAAGAATTTTTTAATCTATAATGTTCAAGATTTATGTATTTCGTTTAGGAATAAAAAGATTATTCCAAAGATTACTGGTAAAAATTGAAAAATAGAGGTAAAAAATAAATTTTAGTAGTAAATCATTCTGAATTACTTGTTAAAATAGAAGAATATATACTTGATCTTACCGATTCCTAAGATTCACTTAGGAATTATTGAAATTTTCCAATAAAAATACAACAAATAAAAAAGGCAGTTATAGGCAAGTTAAAGTAAATTTGATAATAAATTTATACTTTTAAGTTTTAATTAAGTATTAAGTATGAAAGAGTGTAAATTTAATTCTTATATTAAGTTAAAATTAGAATACCATGTTAAATAAGATAAAAGCAGGAATTGCCAATATGGCTCTAAAATTCATTTCCGTTGAAACAAAACTCTCCTATATGTTTCTCGAGACGTTTCCCAAAAATATTCGCCCCATAGTTATCCTTCCCGCTGTCAACACAGTCATGCGATACATTGTTCATAAATTGAAAAAGAGGAGTATTCATGGGTTGGTTTGCAATGGAAAATTGAATAATATTGAAGTGTCCATAATTCAAACGAACATGGGGAGCCCCAGCACAGCAATGATAATGGAAATCCTTAAAATTTGTCATTGTAAGGCCGCTATTCGCATAGATTTTTGCGGAGGATTAAAAACTACGTTGGAAAATAATCATTTTATAGAGACAGGGTTGAATATTGGAAGTATTGTTATTCCGAAGACTGTTTTTCTTACTGATGGAACTTCTTTACAGTATTTACAGGAAAATGCAGCACACTTGATAGACAATCCGTTATTTCAAAATCATATTATAGAAACTTTAGAAACTTGGAAATATCCAACCCTCAATGATAGTTATTGGTCGATAGACAGTCCTGAACCGATTTATTCTATATTTAATAATAATAAAGGGGAGCGGAATCAGCGAGAGAGGCAAGATGTTCTCTGGAGCTCGGATGCTCTTTTTTGTGAACCGCCCGAAGCGATTAACACTTGGAGGTTGCATAAATGTAATTCACTTGATATGGAGAGTTGTGCAGTATATCTTTTGGGCGCGCTATACAAGATACCCGCGATCTCTTTGCTTGGTGTTTCAGATATAATTGATGTTGATGAGTTGAATTTAATGAAGATAAATAAAATACATCCCGGAATATTACAGTCGTTGGATGATGTGTTTCATCTTTTGTCGAAATGTTTACCAATGTTGCACAAATTGGTGGAGAAGAACTAAAAAAATTACAGCTCGGAAGGATTATTATGAACGAAAGAGACGAATTTTTTCTACGACGTGCCATCCAATTGGCTAAGCAAGCACGAGAGGATGGACAGGAACCGTTTGGTGCGGTACTAGTTAAAAATAATGAGATCGTAGCAGAAAGAGGAAATCAGATTTATACCACTTCTGACCTACCGCGCATGCTGAAAATGCTCTAATCCGGGATTATTGCCAAAGGAACAAACTTATGCACTTGGAAGGATATAGCTTGTATTGTAGTACGGAACCATGTATGCTTTGCTCAGGAGCGGTGGTTTGTGCGCGGATCACCAAGATAGTCTTTAGCGTTTCGCAAAAAATGCTCCATAAGATTAGTGGCGGAACGACCAAAACAGATTGTCGAACACTTCTTAAACCTCACCAGTGGATAGAAATCATTGGTCCTATATTAATAGAGGAGGGTTTGAAAGTCTTTGAAGGATATCAATTTGAAAAATCAAACTTAATACGCTGATGAATGCACACATTAAATATATTGAACTATTAATCCTAATTTTGCTAAAATTTTACTTCGCAAGATTCTGCATCACAAAATTTTTTCCCTATTGTTCTGTCTTTCGTCTCGTTTAAGTTAAATGGTTTAAGTTTAGAAATTATTTCTTCATATTGTTCTTGAGTAGTTTCTTTTTAAGTTTATGTTCCTTCTTAATTTTTTCTATTTTTTTCTCACGTGTAAGATATTTCTTAACCAAAACAACAGATGCTACACCAGCAACAGAAGCAATTGATACTATTATTATAATATTCCAGTCAAAAGGTAATCGAACAACAACATCCCTATTATTAGATAAAGTATGTCCCACTTCATTATACGCTGTTACCACAAAATAATATTTTCCATTGGATAATCTAGTTACATGAAAAGAATAGGATGATTGGCCAATAATGTTAGTTTGATTGACCAATAATGTTAGACTTTCATTTATGGATGTGATGGTACTGTTATAACGATATACAGAGTAATTATCAGCTCCCTCAGAAGGAGTCCATTTCAGAACAAAATTGCCATCAGGATCAGGATCACCAGCATCATCATCTAAATAAAAAGATCCAGGTCTAGAAATAGAAACCTGTACATCATCGGATGACATTGTTTCACCGGTTTTATTATAGGCAACAACCCTAAAATAATACTCTCCTTGGTTCAAATCGATTGAAAACGGAGATGTTGCAGTTTGATACGCAAGTAAGTCAAATTTCTTACTTATATATTCAATCGGATTGTCAGACATGTATATTGAATAATTATCGGCACCTACAGAATCCGTCCACGTCAGGTTAAATATTCCATCATAATCAGGATTGTCAGCATCGGTTTCCAAAGTAAAATCTCCTGGTGGTTGGGGTGGATCTGTAAGAAGTCCATGTATCCCCCAGTACGGAAGCCTTAGTGAATCTGTCGCAATAAAATCAGGATAATTTTCGGATGAAGGGATAACCACTTTAGTTCCATCAATATATTTATACTGACATAATACACCATGAGCAAAAGGATAACCCGCAAGTAAATCATGAGAAGATGTGAAAGCCAGATTACCACCAGCTGTAGTAAATGGATTTGAGGCATTTATTTTTTCTAAGGTTGTAACTATAGTATCAGAATTAAAAGACTGGGATTCATTAACTGCGTGTTTTAGCAAGTAAACACCATTATAAACCCCTATTCCGGTGGGTAACGGTTCAAAACCATACTCTCCGACAAAACTATTAAAAAAAGGTATTGTTAATGATGTCTTTGATGTATTATGAATTGCTTGAATAACAATCTCAAATTGACAATCTCCTTTAGCGTCATCCCAATATGGGGAAGTCTGAGAAAGTAAACTAAAACTAAAAAAAAGGCTATGTGGCTGTACTTCTTGATATTTCTGAGCAATATCTACATTTCGCTGATAGAAGTTGTTAAAATGAAACATAAATGTTATTTGAGCTTCCGCTGTTTCAATTTCATTCCAATAAGTTTCAAAATCTGCTAATGTGTCATTCATTGCGTTGAATGTAATGTCTGCTACTACTGTTAAGTTATAATCTGAAAGTTTGCTTTCTAAATAATAACCCACCCAGTAATCTGCATAGCCTCCTTCTCCTCCTTCACGTAGAAAGGCTATTTTGTCTACGGTTCCACCATAGGTTAGATTTAAATGATTGGTAAGTGATTTTATATCCCTTGAAAGAGACTTAAAAATTGCAGTATCATTTGTCGGCATAACCCTGAAAATATATTTATATCTTTCATAATCAAGTATAACATTAGCGCATAACCTTTCCAAAGGTGTTCCTTTGCTTAAAAAAAGTGTTTTATTATCCATGATAACTTCTAAATACTCCCTCAGACACCCCCAGGTTGTTCCTCCAATGATGAAATGGGGGTGATGATTATTTATCATATATTCTGCAGCAATTACTCCCTCAGGCACCCCTCCATACACTTCATTAGTGCTCTCATTGACGAGTCCTATATAATATTGAGTTCCATTAACCATAATGCCTCCCATTTCGTTAATTTCTCTAGCAGCTAGCAGTGCCCCTTTCCAAGCGTGCTCTCCTATCATGAAATTCATATCATCTAATAACCCAATTTTAACTATTTGGTCTATTGGTATGGATTCTGAAACTCCAGGGACAATATATGACCCTACATATACATTAGATGGATAAGGTTCAATATTTCCATTGTATTTTTTATTGTAATTGTTATAATTACCAGTATTTCTTAATAAAAATGAGTTAAATAATAAAAGAGCAAAAAAAGATAAAACCAAACATTTCTTTCTATCTACCCTCATATATTTCACATACATTAGTGTCTAAAAATTAATTAATTCAATCCAAAATTTAAACATTTTGTGTAATATATTAAGGTTGGGTAGGTTTACCCATGATTAAAAATAGGGCAGTTACAATTTAATTGATTTATAGTTCATTACTGCTATTGAATTTTAGAGTTCAATTTTATTATGGCATGCCCAGCAAGTTTCGCCTTTTTTCTTCAAGACAGTAGCACATTTCATGCAATAATACGTCTCACAATGGGGACATAAATACATTGCACCAACGATTTTCCCTCTATGTACAACACATGTATGACGCTCTTTTTCTACACTCACTTCAGCTTCAGTTCTTCGTAATTCTTCTAATTCCTGAGAGCTTAATGTGGTTCTGGAAATTGATTCTTCTCTTGAGAATCTTTTTCTAAAAATATACAATCCAGTAGCTACCATTGCACCGGCTATAGAAATCACAATGATAATAAAAATTGCAATAGGAGGCTCATTTTCATGTGTATCCTTTATGCACTCATTATTCTTGAATTTATTTCCTTTACATCCGATTTCTTCTTTCTCTTTACCATTGCCACACACATCGTTATTAAATATATAATTATCATTAGATTTCACTAAATAAAGACCAAACTCAGTGTTATTGTTTATGTTATTCTCTAAAATTGTTGTCTTATTAGAGTTTTCTAAATATATTCCTATCTTATTATTACATACAATATTGCTACTGATATTATTTCCTATACTGTCAAGCAAGTAAATCCCATATTCAGTGTTGTAACTTACATTGTTTTCATAAATTTGGGCCCCTCCATAAATCCCATAATTGTTGTAGGTTATATTGTTTCTTGAGACGATACAATCAAGTGAACTATCAATATATATCCCATGGTCATTGTTATTATCTATAAAATTTTCCATAACCTTGCTGTAATGTCCATGCGATATATTTATTCCAGAATTTCCATTGTTATATACTTTATTTCCTGAAAAAATGTTATTATTTCCAAGATAATGATTTAATCCATCATCACGGTTATTACTTATGTTATTTCCCGAGATGTATGTAGTATTAGTATTTTCCAAATAGATTCCAATTTCATTATTGTTTACTTTATTGTCGGTTATATTGTAATCTTCAGCATCCAATATAGAGATTCCAATATTAATATTGTAACTCACGTTATTCATTAAAATTTTGTTTGAATATCCACCCTTTAATTTAAGGCCAATATTAGTGTTATTAATTATGCTGTTGTTTATGATTTTTGCATTTTTAGAATTTACTAAACATATTCCAATTTCATTATTATCAACATTGTTTTCATAAATTTCATGGAAACCCTCTAAAAAAATCCCATAATTATTGTTGGTTATACTATTTCTTGAGACGAAAGAAGTTGTATCTCCGATATATATTCCACAATCATTGTTTTTATCTATAAAATTATCTATAACCTTGCTGTAATATCCATGCGGTATATTTATTCCAGAATTTCCATTGTTATAAAATCTATTTCCTGAAAAAGTGTTATATTCTGCAAGATAATTATTTAATCCATCTTCAAAGTTATTGCTTGCGATGTTTCCAGAAATATTGTTATAATCTGCCCCGTACATCTTTATTCCAATAAGATTATAAATAGCTGTATTGTTTGAAATTGCGTTCCAAAGACAATAATTCAAACTTATCCCTTGATTAGTGTTATTATTTACGATATTACCAGAAATATTGTTTTTGCTAGTCCAATCCTCCCATTTCTCACTCTTACTATTAAGAAGTATACCATCACAATTATAGTTAGCTTTATTTCCTGAAATTGTGTTATAATTACTTTCTTCCAATTTTACCCCATTATCGGTGTTATTATTCACGATATTACCAGAAAGATTGTTGTTATCACTATTAATTAAAAATATCCCGTTTGCTTTATTGTATGAGCAGTTGTTATCGATCAATTTTCCATTTTCAACCCAATCTAACTTGATTCCTGCATCAACATCCAAATCAGATCCAGAATTATATAATGTACAGTTTTTGATAGTAAAATGGACAATTGAATTCCTAATCTCGATACAACTGTCTGAACCGAGACCGTTGATTGTCACATTTTCGATGAGATAAGGATTTTGTGGAGTACCATCACCTCTACACCAATTATATGTAGCTGCTGTAATTGACCAATTTTTCGAAGGATTAGTATCATCAATAAAAATGGGTGTTCCTGTAAGATTCCAATGGCTTGAAGAATTTAGATTTTTCTCTATTTGATTCTTGGAATTTGTAAACGTTTCTACTTTAGGTAAATTAGAATATTGATTAACTGTGTGTACAAATAATGAGAAATAAGTCAAAATAACTAGGATAATACTAATTCTCTTAGTTGAATTCATGATAATCTCAATTTATCAATCTAATCGTTTTATGATTAAATTGACACATTTGTAATTTCTTAAGATAATTTTATTTCCTTTAAATTTAAAAATTTAACTAAAATAATTAACAATAAGGAAAAAAATAATAAAACTCAATAAAGAAGCTTATATGAACCTTTTAAAATCGAACTTCACATCTGTCAGAATCGCAAAACTTTTCGCCGATTGCTCTATCTTTTGTTTCATCAAGGTTAAACGGTTTAAGTTTAGAAATAATTTCTTCATATTGTTCTCGAGTAATTTCCTCATAAGGTGCTTGCTTATACCCATGTTCTTTTATTGGTAAGAAACTTACACTCTTTAATTTATCTTCATAGCATTCAAGAACATGTTTGATTTGATCTGCTTCTTCATCTTTAAATGTAATAGTTATTGACACTTGGTTATCAGACCAATATTTCTGGTAAGCTGCCGCGTTTTCAGCCTGTTCCCAAATTGAAACTTCATTTTTTGAGCGATCAAAATATTTCTCATGTATAGGAAATTCCACAACGACAGTATTAGGAGAATATAAGTCATCTTCAATTTTATAACCCGCATTTCTAACATGTTTAATGAGATCTGAATTTTTAGAAAGGCGTATTCTTCTTATATAATATTCAGAATGAGGATAATGAATTCCAGGTGGAACTCCAGGGAGTAAGCTAACTGTTCCGCTTGGTTTTACGGTGGTTATTTTAATCGATCGTGGTATGCATAACCAACCAGAATATTGCTCATCAAGTTCTTTTAGATAATTATACGCTCTACTACACCATTCTAAAATTTTTCTTCTTCCATGTTTAACAAATGCTTCAATTATTCCTGTTTGAGAAATGCCCATGCGTCTATTTTTTAACAT
>JBHLOG010000184.1:0-6013 GCA_048940765.1 Promethearchaeota archaeon
CCATTAGGTCCTAAAAGCGCCAGAATTTCACCCTTTTTGATATTAAAACTAATATCATCAACAGCTAGAACATTACCATCTTCATAGATTTTTGTAAGGTTCTTAACTTCTATTATATTCTTATTCATAGTCTTACCCTTCTAAATTAATAAACTCAAAAATATTTTTTCATTTTATTTCATAATTTTTCATTATTGATATCAAATTCTTGTTCTTTAATTTGTATTGTTAGTTGATTTAGATTAAAAAAAGGAATTTATTCACTTTTACTCTGTCTTCGCTTATACAGAAAATATGTTAGCCCTAGAAAAATACTTATGAAAATCAACATTCCTATTAGTGCTACAACTTCAGTTGGGGTTGTCCAATTTTTAAATACAATTTCTCCATCAATACCGTGCGGATCAGTAGGTATTCTTATTTCTTCGTATCTGGTATTAGGCATCGCCATGCTATTTACTATAATACCTTCATAATACGTAATTATGAAAATCGGTTCAAATTCCAAACCTGCAAATCTTAGAATCATATTGATCATATTGAATACTATCAATAGAAAAAGTATACTAAGAATGATACTTATAGCTGTACTTTTCATGATACTGCTCATTAATGTTACAAATGTAAATATCATGAACGTATACAATAGTGCCCATCCCAATGAACCCCATAAAACAAGTGGTATTTCTCCATACTTTATGAGAGTCATTGTGCTAATTAAGAGGTAATAAAAACCTACGCATAATGCATTTAAACTGTATCTAGAAATAACTCTGCCTATTAATAGTCGTGTTTTACCTATTTTGGGAAATAGTAAATTACCTGTTTGTCTATGAAAATCTTCAGCAATTATTGAACCGGCAAATCCCGCAGAACTTAAAATCACCATAAATCCGAACATAGTCATGTATGACTTTATATAATAAATGGGATCTTCTGGTAGAGGTACATCTTGTAAATATTGTAATTCTTGAACAACCAAGAATATTATGAAAATCCCAAGAAATACTGAAAGCATAAGAATAAAATTCTTAAAATTTCTCCGAATTTCAAAACTGATAGTATCAGAAATTTGGGTTATACTTCTCTTTAATCCAAATTTTTGTTTTTCTATTTGAAATTCTTCTAATTCTATTTGCTTATTTTTTATTGTCATTATTTAGAAGCACCTCCCATTTGATTTGTTTGAGTAAGTTCAATAAATAAACTCTCAAGAAGACCTGCTTTAGGTACAGAATATTCTAAGATTTCATAACCATTGTCAAGAAGCTTTCTTAGAATTTGAGTTTGATTTTTAGGGTCTCCATTAAAAAAAACTTGGATAACCTTAGTATCATTATCAAATTTAATCCAACTGTCTTCTTCTACTATCCCTGTTAATGGAAGAATTAAGTTTTTTAACTGTTTTATAAACTCATCTATATTATCTTCTGGAGGATTTAACAACTCGAAATGTATTACACTTTTCTTTGCCCTTCCTTCTAAATTATCTAATGTATCAAATGCGATTATTTGTCCATGATGAATTATTGCAATTCTATCTGCCACTTCACTGATTTCATATAGTAAATGACTACTAAGGAACACAGTTTTTCCTGATTTCTTTAAGTTCATAATAAAGTCACGAACTTCCTTTCTTGCTGTTGGATCTAAGCCTGTTTGAGGCTCATCTAAAACAACTATATCTGGATCGTGAACAATAGCAGAAATAATACCAATTTTTTGTTTCATTCCTTTGGAAAATGTACCAATTTTTTTATCTTTCCATTCTAACATTCCTACCATTTTAAGTACGCTATCAATCCTCTCATTAAGCCCTTGACGAGGATAACCTTTCAATTTTGCAAAGTATTTTAATATTTCCTTAGGCGTAACTTTTCCGTAAAAAGCAGGAATTTCTATGAGAAATCCAATATTATCTAAGAGATAATCTTTATTACTCCTTGTTAGTTTCTGAAGTTCCCCGTTAGCTCGTATCCAAACCTCGCCTTTGTTGGGATTTAATAAATTTGCAATCATTTTCATCGTAGTAGTTTTCCCGGCACCGTTAGGACCAAGGAATCCTACTATTTCACCGCGTTTTATCTCTAAATTGACATCTCTTACAGCATAAAAATCTCCAAATTTCTTTGTAAGATTTTTTAATTGTATTAAAATTTCTTGATTTTTGTTATTCATTGTTAAACTCTTCTTTTATTTTTTTAATTGATTCATTAACTAATTCTTTAATCTTGTCTCTGTCTAAATGATCCATCTTATCAATTTTCTCAATTAACTCGTCTAAATCCTCCTTAGTTTTATTAAATTTTTTTATTCTTCTCTCAATACGTTGGAGCATTCCTTTCACCCAGGATCTTATACCCCTAAAAAAATCTTTCGCATCATCTAGCGACTCAAATTCACTTATTTTTGTGAATATCATTGTTTTTAATCCCTCAGGAGGATTTATTTCTGCCATTTTACCAAAAATGTTTGCCCATTTCAGTTTCAATTGTTCTAAAAATTTTTTCCCCTCATCTGTTATAATATAGAATTTATTTGCCCTCCCGTCTATAATCTCCTCTTTAGTATATAAATAACCTTTATTCTCTAAATCCTGAAGCGTCTTTACAAGTGTACCTCTTGGAAAGTTATATTTTTCCTGTAATTGATACCCAGTTATACCATTAGGATATTCTGAAATTATCAGTAAAATCATATAATCTCTTATTTCTTGAAAAAATTCTCGACTTATTGGTAATGGAAATTTAAAATGTTGTCCTTGAAATGAGATAAATGGTCCAAAAGGAGGTAATCCTCTAAATGGAGGTGGAAATGGTGGTTCTTGATGCTCATGGGGATTCTCTCCCTTAAATCTTTGAAAATTATCACCAAACCTAAATTGATCTATATCCTTTTTAAAAATAATAATATCACCGTCAATAACTGACAAATTAAAGAAAAATTACTTAACTTTATTAAAAGTTGACATCTATTTAAACTTTACTGTTATCTGACATATGTCAAATATGATTTTATAATATTATTCTAATTAATATTAATAGAAGGTATAATAATTATAAGGAATAATCCTTAAGACATTATAATAATTAATGTGAAAAAAAATGAAAGAAGTTTATATTGAAGATACAAAACAAGGAATTAAATCAGCAGTAAACAACATTTTTGATCACATTAAGAAAGCTGGAACACCAATAATAAAGAGTTCAAATAATGTTTATATCAAAGTTAATGGAATAGATTTCAAAAAACATACTTATACTTCTCCAGAAGTATTAGAATCTGTTATAGAGTATCTTAAAAATGTTGGTGCTAAAGTATACGTAATGGAAAATTCTACTCAAGCAGAAATGACAAGGGTAGTTTTTGCTATTAATGGATATAAGGACATCTGTAAGAAAACGGGGGCTGAAATAATATATCTGGATGAAAATGAAACTGAGACATTTGAATTTAAAGGGAAGCCGTCAATTGAAGAAAATCCTAATGGATATAATTTAAAAACCTTTAGGTTGCCAACGACAATTGTGAAAATCATGGAAAATAGGGATTCTATAACCTATATTAATCTTCCAAAACTTAAGACTCATTCTATGGCGGTTGTTACCTTAGGGATTAAAAACCAATGGGGCTATCCTCAACATGCCGATAGAGGAAAAGATCACAACTATAATCTTCACTCAAAACTTGTTGACATGTATGAACTACTTAAACCTGATATAACTTTAATTGATGGAACTGATGGAATAATTCATGGGCATTATCCTCCTACAGCTTGGGAAGACAAACTGGTTATCCCTTTTAATATTCTTATTGGAGGTACTGACACATTAGCAATTGATGTTGTAGGTGCGAGAATATTTGGTTTATCTATTAATGAAATTCCTCATTTAAGAATTGCTTCTGAACGAGGATTAGGCGAAGGAAATTTAAATAACATTAAGGTAATTGGAAAAGACCTAAATGATTATAAGGAAAAATATGAATGGAATTTAGTTCAACAATTTCCTGAAAATGTTAAAATAATTAAAGGAAAAGATTTATTGTGTAGAGAAGGATGTGAATGTAATCCTCTAGCTTTTTTACAATACTTAGCCTACGATTATCCAGAAAAATTTCAAGGTGGTTGGTTTATTGTAATGGGTAAGGGACACGATGATAATCTTGTTGACAAATTAAAGACCGAAGGATATAACAAAGGACTTGTAGCAGGTTATTGCGCTATTAATGAAGTAGGAGAAAAATTAAGAAAGGCATTTGGTAAACGAAAAATATATTTTTCAGGCGATTGCAATAACTTAGCTGATACGGTTACAGGAGAACTTAAGTTATCAGGCATGAGTGTATTGGATATAGTACCAATTTCTAGCGAAGAATTACTTCAATTAATCCAAGCGGGGCAAAAAAATGGAAGTAAAGCTTTAATCACTACAGCATTCTAAAAATGAATTTTTTAATACTTTTCTAAAATAAATAAATTTTTTTAAATATATTAAACAAATACATTATTGTGGATTTAAGTTCTATTTATTCTGAAATAAAGGAATTCTTCTCGTTTTCTGATAATAATTTCGATTTGGAGAAAAGTATTAATCAATATTACAATAAAGAACCAGATGAGAATAAGCTTGAAATTCTTGGCGACATTTTGAGTTTTATAAATAACTTTTCTATGTTTAGAGAAATAAAACCATTTATGAATTCATTAAATTCTTGTATTAATAAAACTCTTGAAATTAAATCTGATTCTATTTTTGATTTTGAAGAATTATTAATTAAAAATTCAATTATGCATTTTATCCAAGAATATATTAATTATTCTAAAATAACACAAGAAGAACAGGTGTTAAAGTTTCTAACTGATTCTTTAGAGAAACTCCAAATAGAACCACTAATAATGAATTTAGGATTATTACTTAAACCGATGTATCAAGATCAAAGTTATCTTAAAAATCTAGAAAACATAAAAGAAATTGCAGTTACTTATGATTTAACGAATAATACAGATATTAAGATCAAAAATGAGATAGATAACTGGCTAACCTCTCAAAATATCAATTTAGAGAACCAGGAAGAGTTAAAAAAGCACCTAAAACAGAAATTTGAAAATTTGATTATACAATATAACATTTCAAAATATTCCGGAAAATTTGAGAAACTTGAAAGGGAAGTGATGGAAATGCTTACAATGAAATTGACATTGGTGAGTCTTATGGAACATATGTTTGATGATTCATTTGAGCCTATCCCGATCAAATAATCAGTAAAAGATTTAATGTGTTCTGTCTCATGCCCTTTTCTCTCTCTCAGTTTAAAAAATTTTTGTGGTGTAAGCATAAAAATAATTAAATACGAATTTTGATATTATATTCAAAAAAATCTCATAATTTGTTAAAGTGAAAATATTGAGTGAAAATGAAAAACCTTTATCTACTGAGGAAATAGAACAACAGAAGAAAATCGTTGAAAAAGTTTATAAGAAAGAAAAGGAAGAAAGAGAAAAACTTTTAAAAAGTACTGAGAAAGAAAGAAAGCAAACTTTTGAAGAAGTAAAAGGAATGCTTTCAGATTTAATTCAAGAGAAAATATTCAGAATTGATAGACAGAAAGAAACTATAGCTCAATTAAAACAGCTACACCCAGATATAGAAAGTACCGCTGAAAAAATTGGTAAATCTGTTGAAGAAAAAGCATTTCGAGTAGAAAAGTTGCGGGAGGTGGATGATCAACGTAAAGAATTACATCCTGACATATTAGGCACCGGAGAGAAAATTGAAAAATCAATAGGAGAAAAAGCATTTCGAGTTGAAAAGTTACGAGAAATAGACGACCAACGTAAGGAATTACACCCTGACATATTAGGCACCGGAGAGAAAATTGAAAAATCAATAGGAGAAAAAGCATTTCGAGTAGAAAAGTTGCGGGAGGTGGATGATCAACGTAAAGAATTACATCCTGACATATTAGGCACCGGAGAGAAAATTGAAAAATCAGTAGGAGAAAAAGCATTTCG
>JBHLOG010000185.1:0-5994 GCA_048940765.1 Promethearchaeota archaeon
GTTCAAAAAGAATTCGGTTCATTTAATAAATATATTTGGAAATTTGTTAATTATAAAACAATTAATAATAAATTTAAGGAACTTTCAGAATTGCCTTCCAAAACGGAGCAATCAGAAAAGATGAGCAAAGACCTAAAGAAGAGAGGATTTAAGTTTGTTGGACCTACTATTTGTTATGCTTTTATGCAGGCAGTAGGGATGGTTAATGATCATGTAATAGATTGTTTTAGATATAATGAAATTATTCAAGGATTAAGTAAATGACACCTATTATAAATAATTTAAAATTTGAAAGGATGATAATTTAGTCTTTTTAATGAAAAGTAAAAAATTTTATATTTAATTTTAACTCCTTTAATTTTTAACTTGGATATAAGATTTCAAAAGTTTATTGAGAATTTAATAATAATATTTTTATGCTTTTACTCGTGAATGTTAGGTAAATTATGAGGTGTGAAGGATGCCTTCATCAAGAAAATTTATATATGTGCTTCTTCACTGATATAAATAGAGAAGTCTATTTGTGTGCAAGATGTCTTGGTAAAATGTTATTAGAGGATCCTCCTCCTCCGATCTATAATATGAGTAAACTTGCTTATACATGGAAAAAGGATTGATGAATTAAAAGAATTCTAAAGTAAATCTTTTAAATCAAACAACGATCCTTTATAGGTTGGTTCAGGTACATGATTAGCAAAATCTACATTTTTACCTTTAATCAAAAATGTTTGGATTTTAAGAAGGGCAGCTATCATATCCTTATCTTCGTCACCTACCATTAAACAAGCTTGTGCAGGAAATCCAATTTTATTGAGGATCTGTTCATAGTAAAGAAGATGGGTTAAAGATTTAGTGGCATAACTATTCTCGATGGTTGTAATTAAGCGGTATGGAAAATCTAATACATCTGCCCATTCTAATCTCTGTTCGATTGCAGTTGCTGGAAGAAGAGGAGTAGTCGCAATAATGACATCATAACCTTTGTCAAAAACGATCTGCATAACTTGTCTAGCTTCAGGTTTTTTGCGAGCATATTGATGCAGCTTAGGAAACTCTTGTTCGTAATATTTCTCGAAATAGGGTTGAAGATCTTCACGAGAGTAACCTTCTATAGGAAAAAAAGTCTTTTCATATACTTCTTCATTAGTAATGGTCCCATCGTTTTGTTCTATAGCTTTAGAAGCCTTTAAGATCTTTGGAATAAATTTCTGTGGAGGGATTATGTGAGCTACACTCTGAGCTAATGACTTCAAGTATTGCGGAACAAACTTATCCAAATCGATATCCAGCAATGTATTATCTAAATCAAAAAGAATTGCTTTAATTTTACGATCGAGACTATTTTTCAATACTCTAACTTCCATTAATGTAATTTTGTACTTTTATTTTCAAAATGATTTATCATATTTACTTTTTAGGGTCTTAAGATGAACATGAATATTTACAAACTTGAACAAATTCGCAAATAATTAAAAATTAGATTTACTATTTCCATATTTCTATTTTAATAATAAAAAGTTTTTATAAAATTCTATCTTTTTATACAATTAATAGAAAAATCATCATTATATCTGTTTCGCTTGGTAAAGTTAGAATTACGAGACCTCAATAAAGGTTCCGTTTTTATTGGAGATAAACTTGGAGTACTGGCTAAATTCAATTTTGAAGAAGAATTAGATATTTTTTGGAGTGGGATCAGATTAATTACAAATCCACCATGCTTAAAAGAAGTTCAAGTTTCAAAAGAAGAAATTTTCTCAAAAGGTCATTTTGAAGCAGGAGAATATATTCGTGAGAGATCTCTCCTTATTAAGAGTAATATTGTCCCTACTATAAAGAATAGAAATCTTAAATATACATTAAAATTGATATTAAGACAAAAGAATCCAATTAATCCTGAAGAAGATTTATTAATTAATAAAACTCATGATGTTGAAATAAAAGCAAGGGATTCGGGAATTCAAGCAAAATCTCCAAAACCAATTTCATTTTCACTTTTAGGATTAAATGTATTATTAACTAAAGATATATATAAACCTGGAGAAACTATAAAAATTGGATACACTTCTGAAGAACTTAAGCAACTTGAAGTCAGATTACTGCAAAATTCCAACTTGGTTTGTTATTGTGAAGCGTATGGTCAAAATTGTCGTAAGGTCGAAGAACTTCCTCCTGCGATTGCTGGTGATGTTCGAACCCAAAATTTTGAAAAAGACTTTTTGTTGTTAAAAGTCCCAGAAGTTGCTGAACCAAGCCAAAATTTTCTGTGGTCTCCTTCTGAAAAAGAGCAATTTGGTTTCAGATATGGAGCTTATACAAAGTGGAGCTTACTTTTCATTGGAAAGAAAAAACCAGAATATGGATTAGAACCAATTAAGTTTGAAGTGCCTATAACAATTTCAACAGGACCAATATCTAAAGAAAAAGTGGGAGTAGATTTATTTTCAGAAGGAACTGCTGCAGCATCATCCTTGTTTGAAGGTATTTCAAAATTCCAAAAGACTTACAAAATAATCTCAATTGATTCTGACATTGATAGATATATACTAAAAATAAAAAATATCTCAAAAGAAGATCTTAAAGGAGTTACTGTAAAGATTTCTGGACTGCAAGAGGGCCTTTTTGAAACTGCTCCAAGTTTAACTGGTTTTAATTCTTGGGCTAAAGGAGAAGAGAAAGAAATTATCTATGAGACTAAGCAAAATGTCACCGCTCTAATTTCAATTTTAGAGGATAATAGTCAACAGAGTATTAGGATTCAATCACCCGTGTCAGAAGTTAGTTTCTTTTAAATTTATATTAAGTAAAAAATTTCAATTAACTGCTGAAATTAATTGATTATTATAATATTTTGTTAAAATTAATCGTAGAGCATCTTCAAAACAATCTAAAATTCCTTCTCCATTTAATGCTATCGTATATCGTGTATCAATATTCTTATATTTATGAAATTCAATTCTTTTCAAGAATTCTATCGAATTGAATTTATTTGTTAAATCTTGTTTGTTAAAAGCTATGATAATTGGGAGATCATCAATTGTATCATTAAAGTATGAAAGTAATTCCTTCCAAGAAAGTAAATTTCGTTCATAAACATCTTTATGTGAATCAAGGACAAATATAACTCCATCTACAGCCCTTAATGTAATTGGCCGTGTAACAAAATAAAAATCTTGTCCTGTAGTGGTATAAAGGTGAATCTTCAATTTCCATTCTTCATTTTGAAATGTAACTGTGCCATAATCAAAAAATAAGGTTCTATTAACAGTGCTTTCGATCGAAGTCAAATGCTCTTTTTTCCCAAAATGAGAGAATAACGCTTTAATTGAGGTAGTTTTACCTGATAATGCCGGTCCAAAATACACAATTTTAATACTAATTGTTTTAGCGCAATGATCAATAATCATGATTAAATCAACGCAATAATTATTTAACTGATAATCCAAAAATACATTTAAAAAAGCCAACAATTTTTATATCAATGAAAGGAGAAATAAGAACCCTTATGAACTACATAAAAAGAAATAAGATTATATGTAATATTAAAGGTTTTTAAATTTTAAATATAGTTGCTCTATAATCGCATTAAAGGCTTCAATAACTCCTTGTCCTGTTTTTGCTGATGTGAAAAAGAAATTCAAAAAATTACGTTCACTAACAAGTTTTTGGATTTCTACTGAATTTAAACTACTTTCATCCACTAAATCGACTTTATTTGCAAATAAAACAACTGGAATATTTTCACAATTTTTTACTACAACTTCATGCCAGTTCTTTATATGTGTAAGGCTATTTTGACCAAGTTCATTTTCTTCAAGGCTATATACTATAATTGCTGCTTTAGCCTCTTTATAAAACAAGTGATGTAGAAAATTGAAATCATCTTGACCTGCTATATCCCAGAATATTAATCTAATAATGTCTCCATTAATTTTTTTATTGTATTTTGAAAGCTGAGCCCCAATTGTTTTTACATAATCCTTTTCAAATGTTCCTTTAGTGAATTTTTTAATTAAGGATGTTTTACCTACTGCTCCATCTCCAACGACTACTATTTTAAATCGAAATTCCTCAGAATTCCTCATTAGATTTCTATATTAAAATCAATTTATAATTTTTTTCTAATGTAAGATCACATTTATATTAATATTAAATTTTTGTGAGCTGAAGTGAATAAATGATACAATTCTATTGAATATTTTTCTTGGCAAAAATCTCTGTTACGATGGATTCAAGTGATGGAATATCGTTTATTTGAATAGATTTACTCTTTTGGTAGAATTTCTGTAAAGATTGCAAAATAACACTATCATTCTGTATGGAATCAAGAAAATTTTTAATCTTAAGATATGCAAAATACGAGTCTCCTTTAAAGATATAACATACCAGAAATGGTTGAAGGGGCATCATAAGTAGTGTATATTGTCCAAAAACTGCTCTATCAAGGCCTTCAGAAAATATTTCACTAATAATATAGTTTATTGTGGTTAGGAAACCTCCTAAAATATCATCTTCAAAAGAAAAGTCCTTTATAAATTTTTTAGAGAACAAAAGATTACCACCCTCCGTTAAGATTAATAGCATAACAGGATCTTCTTTTGATATTTCTGGAACTTCAATCATTCGTCTTTTTACCATATTTTCCATTTGCTCGTTCAAACCAGAAAGCTCCAAACGTTCGGATAGAGATACTTCTGAAGTTTTTAAATTCTCCCACATTTTGGTTTGTCTAAGTAATTCATCATGTTCAGATGAGATTTTCATTGCCAATCGCTTTATACCATAGGATTCTGCTATTTTTTGAGCCTGAGTTAAAAATCGCTTAGCTCTCTTTAGATCTAAAGTTAATAATGAAAGTTTTGCTTGTAAAAGGTAAGTTTCGGCTAAATATAAATATAGATGTTGATTTTCAGCAATATCTAACAACTTTTGAATATATGGGTGTATCTCGTTTATTATCTCAAGGTCATTAGTTATCCGAAGTTCAGTTAGGTATAAATCACATAAGTTTATAATCGCATCCATCCGTGATTCACCATCTAAGGTATTGTCCAAAGCTAACTCTTTAAATATATCTTCCGCTTTAATACGATCTCTTGCTCGTAGACTTGATTTTAATATCTTAGCCTTAGAATCATAATAAAGAGTTCTATATCGTTTAGTATCATGTTTCTTGTAATGATAACGCAATTGATTAAGATAAACTTTCGCTTCTTTAATATCTCCCTTACTAACATAAGTTGCAATTAAGGTACCTAGCGCACCTGGCGCAGGTTGCAGCGCACCTGCAAGCTTAATAGCTTCTTTAGCATACATTATTGCTTTATCATATTCTCTCATATGATAAAATTGGTCAGCAATATTATTAAGACACGCAGCGATCAATACTTTATTTCCTGCCCCTCTTGCAAGTTCATAAGCTTTTTCATTCAATTCAAGAGAAGTGTGAATATCTCCCTTAAAACCATGAATACCAGCCTTTATCCTTACAAAGAAAGTTTCTCTCTCTCTTAGATCTATTGAAAAAGTTTCTTTAATAATTTCAAATAAATTTTCTGCTTGCGTAATTAGATCTTCACTTTGAGTTATATTGACCGTTATCATATAGGAATAAGCTTGAATGAGTAAAGCGTCAAACGATGATACTAAATCTCCTAGTTTCTGAAATTCTTGAAAAATCTCCTCAGCAATTTTTATACTATCTAGATAGTTTCCTAACCTAACTAACAGATTAGCTTTAAGAAGTTTGCATGAAAGTAGTTCTTGATGAGTAAGATCGACACTTTTTTCTAAATCCAAAATAATTTGGGAAGCTTCCTTAAGTTTTCCTTCTTCCATAAGGTGTTTTGCTTGAGTCAATTCTTTAATTTCAGGTTGAGTCATCTATTCGAAAAATTTGTTGAAGTGAAGTGATTTTGGATATTTTTGTTAATATAAGCTAACTTGTGTTTTAAATATAGTATAAAAAAAGAGACTATTAACTTAATGTACCTT
>JBHLOG010000046.1:0-26016 GCA_048940765.1 Promethearchaeota archaeon
TTGTAAGCCATGACCGTAAGCAAACTTACAGTTTATAGTTTCCCATAGATCGCAACTACAGTACTATCTACAACGCACACAAGTTTAACTTCCGGGTTCGGATGGTTCCAGCGCAGTAGCGAATTGCTACTAAATTATGTGGTTATAAACGCTAAAAATAACCATTATATAAGGTCGGTTATTTTATAAGAAAATACCTACTTATATGGTTATAAGTAAATAGGAATAGTAAAAGCTAATAATTAAACTTTTCCATAAAGAACTGTAAATTCAAAAGGATAGTATAGAAGGGCTTTCGCACGTGATATTTCAATTAATAATTAGAAATTCGCAATGGTATTATTTTGTGATTAACGCTCTTATAACGGTTATTGGAAGATTACTTGACATTCTAAGCACAAGATATGTTACAAAAGAATTAAAATTAGAAACTAATAAAATAGCAAGACGTATTGGTTGGAAAGGAATGATATTATTGCAAATTCCAATTATTGTACTTGGTTCTTTAGATTTTTATTTCAGCTTCTTTATATTCTGGTGGAGTATTTTTCTATTTGCAAATAATATAGAAGGAAGTTGGTATATAAAAGAAGTTGGAGAAGATGAGTATCAAAAAGAAGTTAAACATAGATTGGAGAAGTCAAAAATATGGAAAATTATATTTAGTGAATTATCTTCTGTAATAAAATTTACATTAGCAGGAATTTTTATTCTTCTTTTTTTATTTATAATCAAAGATATTTTAGCTGTTTTTTTAATAGCGTTAGCTCTAATTATCCAAGGTATATTTGGCACTATTAGTTCTATAACATATCTATTAGAATTGAGGAAAAATAAATTAAAAAAAGGATAGGTTTAAATTTTATTACATCAATTTTTCTTTTTTTTCTAAAATACGCGAATACTTCTGCAAACCTTTGAATAGAACGAAAAAAGAAATTCCTGCTATACCTATAATTAAATAAACTAGTACAGGAAAAATGTAATCAATCATTGGTTTAGGAATCGAAAAACTGAAAGCAGAATTATAAAAAACATTTGAATTATTAGCATAATCTCGTCCAACAATGAAATAAGAGTAAAATCCTGGAGCTAATCTATCAATGCTGAACGTAAATATATCATCATTTTCATCAAATTCATTTGATAATTCATAATATGAATAATCAGTAGAACTATTTCGAGATAGAATCAAGTATATAGATTCTATTCCTGATTGATTATCTTTAATTTTAATAGTGAAAGCAATTTTGTCTGATGTAGAGGGTTTTGTAGGAGTGAGTTCTATTCCAAGTAATTCGGGTTTATTATTATCTGGATATATCTGAAAGTTAAAATAGGATGGTTTTAAATTATGACCTGTTATGGTAACATTATAAACTTCATTTTCTTGAGCAGGCACTCTAAATGACGCAATGCCATTTTTATTAGCATAAGTTGTATAATACTTTCCATCTGAAGTTTGAAAGTGCACTCTAGCATAGGGAACAGCCTCACTTTGATTATCCAAAATAGGTACTGAAATTAATTGACCTTCATAGAAGGTCTTTGTAAAGGGGTCAGTACCATCAATTGGTTTGTCTGTATAAATATCAACTTCAGGGTCACCAAGAAGATTATATGTCAAAACATTCTTACGTTCCCATTCCTTATTCATTGTATAAGAAGTTGAGAATATATCACTATTCATATAAGCTATTTTCGAGTCATATAATGCTTTTCCCTGCTGATACTTTTTCTCTTCAAAAAATTCTTTCCAGAATAATTTAGCGTTTGCTCTATTTAAATATTTCAATTCATTATCATCTTGAAAATACCATGTTGCTCTCAATCCTCCTATATAACCTATAGCACCAGCATTAGGTCTCTTTATTAGAATTTCTCCGATACTATTATTATTCATATCATATGGAGAGGTAGTACAAGCATCTCCATAAAATAAAGAGGGCATATTTATATTATTCGAAGAAGACGCATCACTAGAATCATAAATGGAACCACTAATACCTACAGAAACTATACGTGTTGGTTCTCCATGACCTGCAAAAATTATAGTTGAATAACCCAAATCAAAATTCGTGTCAAAATTTGTATTATCAAGAACAGCTTCTGAATTCGGAGGATCTGGAGAGATTGGAGTGAAGCTATCTGTAGTTTTATGTAAATGGGTGAATATCATTTCATCCTTTACATAATTATTCCAAATATATTCTGTTAATCTCGCCTCATCTTCATCAGTTGTATCCGGATATCCATAATAAGATGATATTGCTCCTGCTAATAGCATTCTATTCATCCAGTTTCCGACATATGGATCCTTTTCATACTTCAACGTTTTATTAACCATTTCCTCCAATTCATTGATATTACCTGCGGGAAATCTACCCACATAAACATCAGGATTCCATGTAATCTCATCTATTCCATAAGCATTATAGATTGATGATTCTCCCCATATATTATCGCCATCATTATCCCAAGATCCTGTTAAATCTGCATAGTAAAAATCTGTTGGCTTGTAATAATCATTAAAACTTAAATATTCCGAATTTCCGGGTATAAGAAGAACATCTGGATTATAAACATATCTAATCGGGATTAAATTATTCTCAGCATCCCCTACTAGTAGAATCCACTGAATATTTTCTGTTTGATCATAAGATTTTATCATGTTTCTAATCTTTTCAGGATCATCCCTCCCAGAGTATAAAGAGAAATTACTTAGAATAATAGTCTTAACTCCCTTTTCATTTTTCCAATCCATCAACGGTTTCATTGTTTCGATAAAATCTGTTTTATTAGGTGTAATAATTAACATTTCAATTTTATGCTCATACCAGAGTTCATTTAATGAGTCATAATTTATTTCAGGTATGAATGATAGATTGAAATCAGAATATCCCATGTGAGCTGGATAATTTTCTAAGGGATTAAATTTCTTTAACTGATTTATTGAATTATTTAATGTTAGAGTTATAATTGGGAACATAACTAACAATATAAAAAAAAAGACTTTGATTTTCTTAGAGGAGAACGATACCATTCTAATGTCACTAATAAATTATTATTAATTATATAATTATTTTTAGAAATAATAATATAAAAATAAGTATCTATCTATTATAACAATAAACTCTGAGTTTTTATGCCACTTAGATTTAATATATGTCCCCATTGTAACGAAAAAATTGTGTTTAATATTGAGATGAAAGATATCGATTCTAGTCAATATCCGGCTCCAGTTTATATAAAATGTAAAAGTTGTAAAAAAATATCAACTTTTTATGTAGATAGTCTATTGCGAGTATCTTATACAGAGCTTGATAAAAAATCCGGTGGTATAAAAACAATTGAAACAAAGTAACAAGTTTTATTGCTAATTTTTTTCAAAGTATCTAATATATTGATTAATTTAATAAAAAATATTTTCTTATTTTTTCTTAGGAATAATTTATTCAGCTGGTATAATACCTTAAAATTTAACTATCATGTCATATAATTTGGAAGATATTAGTGGCATTGGAAAATCTACTGCCGAAAGGATGAAAGCGGCTGGGATAGATTCTGTTGAGAAATTAGCCAAAATTAAACTTGAAGATTTAATAGAGTTAAAAATTAAAGGTATAGGGAAAGGATCAGCTGAAAAATATATCTCCAATGCTAAAGAATTGCTTGAACAACCGATCTCTCAACATGAAAGCAAATCTCAAGTAATAGATATTCCCGAAGTTGAATTAAAACTAAAAGCAAAACCTTCAATCAAAGTAGAGCCCTCCAATATTAAAGAATTAATTAAGCAACAAGCAGAATGCAATATTGGGTTAGTAGGGCACGTAGACCACGGAAAAACTACATTAGTTAAGGCTTTAACAGGAGATTGGACTGATAGGCATTCAGAAGAGCAGGAAAGAGGTATTTCAATTAAATTAGGATATTCTAACGCTACTATCTTATATTGTCCAAATTGTGATGAGTATGTAACAGATTATTTAGCAGAGCAATTAAGAAAAAAAGGAGATCCTCGCTACTCATGTCCAAATTGTAAGGGAAATTTGATATTTAGAAGAAATATTTCATTTGTTGATGCACCTGGTCATGAAATTTTAATGGCTACAATGTTAAGCGGGGCATCATTGATGGATGGAGCTTGTCTTTTAATTGCGGCTGATGAAGAGTGTCCTCAACCACAAACCAGGGAACATCTAGAAGCTCTGCATATTGCAGGGATATCTAATATTATTATTATCCAAAATAAAATTGATGCCGTCTCGCGAGAACAAGCTATAGAGAACTACAAGGAAATAAAATTATTTATTAAAGACACAATTGCAGAAAATGCTCCAATTATACCGATTTCAGCAGTATTTGGAGCGAACATAGGATTGGTTTTGAGAGCATTTGAAGAAATTATTCCATCTCCCGAATTTAGTGAAGGTAATTTCCAATTTTTAATCGCAAGATCCTTTGATGTTAATAGACCGGGTAAAGAAATTGAACATCTAAAGGGTGGGGTTATAGGGGGTTCTGTTTTAAAGGGAAAAATTAGTGTTGGAGAAGAGATTGAAATTCGTCCAGGTATAAGAGTAAAAGAAGATTATATACCACTAAGATCTATGGTTGTAAGTATTAGTCAAGGGAGCAATCTATTAGATACTGCAAAACCTGGTGGACTTATTGGCTTAGGAACAAAATTAGATCCCGCTTTAACAAAAGGGGATCATTTAATAGGCCATTTAGTTGGTAAGCCAGGTACTTTACCAGATATTCTAAATGAGGTAGAATTAAAAGTAAATCTTTTAGAACGCGTTGTTGGTTCTGAACAAATGTTAAGAGTCCATAATCTTAAACACAATGAAAAATTACTATTAGTAGTTGGTACAGAAAAAACAGGAGGAACTGTGACAAAACTTTTGAAAGATAGCGTCATATTAAAACTAAATCCTCCCATTTGTCCACCAGAGGATTTTATCTATGCGATCTCTAGAATTATAAATAGGCGTTATCGTTTAATTGGATATGGAGAAATTGTTAATCATCGTTAATATTTAAGAAGAATAAGACAAAAATATTTCTCTTATCTTTCCTTTAACAAGTTTTAATGAAGTATTTACACCTTGAAATAAATTTTGTAATGCCTGAATTACTTCTTTTTCATTATTATAATCACTTGATTTTGTAAAACTTTGTTTAGTTTCATATAATATCAACGTGTTAGAAACTTTTGCTAAAAAATGGAGCACAATTTCCTGATTTAAATTTCTAGTTAAATTAAACTCGTTTTTAACATCCTTAATTTCATAAAATATCTCATTCATTATTTTCCTATCATCTAGAAAGGTAATGAAATCATCAATATTATCACAAAAAATAACAATCAATATAGTTTATCGAGTTTTTTTACTTTTTAAATAAATTATTAATCCAACGAGTAAAATAATTCCATTAATAAGACTAAAAATTAATATCCAGAGAGGATAATGTGGGTAATTTGTTTGAATATAATTAATGTCTTTAAATGTACTTACAATTGATTCCTTAAGAAACAATCCATTTTTATAAATTCTAATTGTATAATTTCCATGGGGAATCTCATTCAATGTTGTCTCTCCATTTTCATTTGTATTTTCAGCGGGTATTGGCTGAGCACGATCTTTTGATATGTAAGTTCCATATCGTTGGCCAAAATAATAAAATTCTATTTTAGCTCCAACTATAGGCATCTTTATTATATCAGTTATTACAATTTTTAATTTCTGATCAGCGATATATTGAATTGTAAAAGGGCATGTCTCTCCTAAGATTAAATATGGAATAGTCGTATTTAAACCATATAATCCTGTTTCAGTACTATTCAATTCAGAATATAAAATCTCTCTTTCAAATAAAGAATATATGTCAATAACTTGATCAAAATATACAGTTTGTTCATAGAGTGATATATATTTCAAATATATATGTTGAGGTCCATCAATTAATGAGGGAAAATAAATTCTTTCGTGTATATTTCTTTCAGCTATTAATCTGTCTATTGCCCAAGTTTCTTCAAGAGGGTTAACGAATTCAATCGTGAAATTTGTACTAAAACCTAAAAAAAAGGTATTCTCATTACCAGAGAATTTATCGTCTAAAAAGATATCAATTGTTTTATTTAAGTTTAAATGATCAATAATATTAACTAATTCATTATTTAATTCAAGAATGTGATTACTGAGTAAATCTTTATCAGGTAAATTAACTGTAAAGGAAATATATATATTATCAGCAAAAACTTCCTCTAAAATTGACTGATTATATTTTTGACCTTTTAACACAAAAGAATAATCAAAATTAACTGTAAAATTTTGTACCCTATTTTCAATTACTAAATTGATTTCAGGATCTTGACTTAATTCCCATTCATCTATAATTAATTCATATTCCCAAATAAGATACATAGTGAAATTTGATGCAACCCCATTCCCAAAATAATCTTTAAAACTAAAAACAATAAAATCATTATTATCAATATCATAATCGGTTTCAATGTTTAGTTCAGAAATCGTACCATTATTGACAAAAAAGCTTGATAAATTGCATGAAAATAGACGAGTATGATAAATCAAGTATCCCTCTGTTGAACCATCATGTTCAACAAAAATACTTTCATTTAATTTTACTTTAATTTTATTATTATCTTCAACATTTTCATTCAAATTATCTATTACAGCATTTTCCATGGTTTCTATAAAGGTAAAATTAAGTCGCGTTATATTCAAAGCACCGGAAGATATATAAGTCCAAATATTTGGATAAGTTGTATTATACACGAAGAAACCCATCTCTAATTCACTAAAATCAATATCATTAATGATTATATTTCCGAGACCGTGTTTTTCTTCATCTATTATAGGATTGTAATCATCCTTAGTGAAATCATGTAACTTTAAGTCGAATTCATTAATTTTAAAGGTGGAATCAAATTTAACACTTGTTAAAATTATAGGAATTATTATAAGGAAAAATATTAAAATCAATCCTAAAGTCCTAATTTTAACAACAGAATATCTCTGATTTTTCTTAAACATTATCAATAGTTTTAATTATTGAAGTATTTAGAACAGAAAATTAAAAATAAATTAAATAATTTTTCTATAGATTTTCAGTTTTATTTAATTTCCCTTCTAAAACCTATATAAAATCGGAATATTTATAATTCTTAAATTTATTTGGGATTTATTAGATTTAAGAATATGATAAAAATATTTTAAGTACGTATTTTGAGAAATATTATACAAAATATCGATTAATTTCAAACCTATTGAATTTGTACTTTTCAGAATATTTCAAGTGACATGATATAAATGCCTAATAAACCAGATAAAATAAAGTTTTTAGAAGAATTTGATAATGCAGTGGACCACTTCATTGATCATTCTTTTTCACATATTATAAATATTTCTCACAACGATGCTGATGGAATTAGTTGTTCGCATATAATCCAGAATTTATTACATAAGATGCGTCTAAATTATGATTACTTTATATACAATAGATCAGTTTCTTGGGAAAATTATTTAAAGGGTATTTTATCAAATAGACAAACTGATAAAAATGCTTTTATATTTACTGATGTTGGTTCTAATTTAAAAGAAATTATTCCAATTATTAAAGATAGAAAAGAAATATTTTTTATCTTGGATCATCATGAAGTAGAATCCGATTTACAATCTGAAGAATTTCCTGAAAATTTGTATTTTATAAATCCAACTATCTATGGATTTGATGGGCTCGATCATATTGCTGGAGCAACACTAACATACATGTTTGCAAAACGAGTAAAACCTTCAATCATAAAACAGGGATGGTTAACAGTCTTAGGAATTGCTGGAGATTCATTGAAGCCGATGGATAAGCTTCAATCTTTTAATCGAGAAATATATGAGGAATTAATTGATGAAGAACTAATTGAAGATAAAGAGGGCTTAATTCTTTTTGGGAACATGCATGAATCAATTAAAAACAGTTTGAAATATAGCATACTACCTTTTATTAAAGGTTTCGGGGGAGAATCAAACGAAAAAATTAATAAATTTTTAAATAAATTACAAATTAATCCAAAAACTAAAATCACTGATTTAAGTAATTCTGAGATCCAATTAATTCAAAGAGAAGCTAATTTTGATAGTTTTGGCCATTATGCTCAACTAACTCACAAATCAGGTTTATTAAAATTAGCTTTTGAACATGCTTTACTATTAAATATATTATGTTTTAAGAATATAAGTGCCGCAATTTCTATGATTCAATTAAAATCTATAACACGATATGCTAAAGACATATATTTTGAGTATATTGATAATCTAGTTAGAAATTTAAGAACAATATCGATTGAATCACCTCAATATGAAACTAAAAAAGCAATATTTATGGAGGTTAAAGGAAAAATACCACCGAGTAATTGGTCTGATACTGCGAGTTTTAGTACAGTAAATCATCTATTCGATCCAATTAAAATTTTGTTTTTAGGTGGTCCTGAGAAAAAATCAGGCACGATAAAATTAAGTATTCGATGTTCTAGGGAGTATCTCGAAAAGAATAAAGCAAATGGAGTAAATGTAATAATTTCTAAAATAAAGAAAGAATTAGGGGGTGTAGGGGGAGGCCATAAGTTGGCTGGAGGTATTAGACTGTCAAAACCATCCTATAATTTATTAAAACAAAAAGTTGATGAATTTATTTAACATTTCAGTATGATATTACTTTTTTAAACTAATGAAATTTCTCAAAAATATTTCAAATAAAACCTACATAATCAAATTGCATATTAAACCAAGCTCAAAATCTCAAAAAATAATAAATAATAATGAATTTTTAACAATATCTTTACTTTCAAAACCCATTCAAAATAGAGCAAATAAAGAATTAATAAATCTTCTAAGAAGGAAATTACAATTGTCATCAAGTCAAATTCAGTTAATCTCTGGATCAAAGAGCTCAAAAAAAATAGTTAAAATAACATTATTAGAAACAATTGAGGAAAAAGATTTAATAAGAAGGTTGCTCAATGATTTATAGGCAAATTAGCTCCCAATTTTTTTCATTTTTCCACATTTCAAGCATGTTATAAAATGGGTCATTCCTTCATCAGCTCTCCTTGTTTGTCTTGTTTCAAGGTGAGCTTTTGTATATCCGCATCGAGGACATTTAAAATCTTTAATGGAACTTCTCAAATTTTCTTCCTTCCAATCTATTACTTCAGCTAGATTTGTAACTTCATTTCTTATTGAATGTTCAATTTTAGTAGTTAATTTATAAGCTTCAGATTTTTCTTCATTAAATGTTCTTATTGCTCCACATCTACATTTGAATATCTTTTTTCCATTTAAATTTGAAGGTAACATAATACTTCCACATTCGTCACAGAATTCCATTATCTCTTAAACCCAAACAGATTTTATAAAATTAAGTCTCTTAAAGATTATAAATAATCCTTACCAAAAAATTTTTTCAAATTTAAAATCTCAAACCTGAAACTAATCCACAAAATATAACTCCCGAAATCAGATCGGCGGTTGTACCAGGATTTAATTTACCTTCTTTTTCTTGAAGTTCATTATCTAATTCTAATACTAACCTTAAACCTTTTTCCGATGCAATACCCTTACTTTTTAAAATAGTTGATGCTCGTTCTGAAATGTTTAATGCGGCTTCTATTCCGGATTTTCTAATTATAAGAGTATCTGGATTTAAAGATAATAATTTAAGATATGTATTCACAGTAGCTATGTTGATATCTCCATATTTTCTAAAAACATTAAGAAAGTATGGCAATCCTTCATTTAGAATAATAGAAAAGCATTTAGAGTATTCTAAACTGATTAAATCATATTCTTTCGAAAGTTCAAATATTTTTTTTAAATTTATATTATCATTAATAATTTCGTTAACTGAATTCTCATCAGTAATATCATACTTTTCAATTTTACCCAAACCACCGGGATTACATAATCTAATTGCCTCGTATAAATTCAAGGTATCATTTACAGAGGAATTATCTATTATTTTACTCAGAAAATATTTAAGATCACTAATCTTGTATTGATATTCCTTTAAACAGATAGCTACTGCTGCAGCTAGTGGAGCTAATATTAATATATGCCCCAACAATACATTACCTCCACTCTGCCATTTTATCATTTCTTCAGCTGCATTCTTAAAAAAAAGTCCTAATTCAATTGATTTGTAATCATCATTAATTTTAAATGATTTTTGGTATATTTTTTCACAAAAAAATCTAAAATTTGGCTGAATGGCTATAATTCCAATTAAATAATGTTCAAATCTAGTTTTTTCAAAATTTTTCATTCGGTGAACATTTCCTGGTTTGGGATAACCAGCTAACTCTAATAAACTCGCTAAACTTATGCATCTTATTAAATCATCTACAGATTTAATTGATATACTAAAATTAGTTTCTTCTAAAGGCACATCTAAAATAACTTATTAAATTATATAATTTTATTGCAAAAGAAAAAAAATTAATAATAACTTAATTCTACCAATTTCTTTTCCTTTATCATATATCCTTCAGTTTCAACAGTTTTGTAAGAAATTGGTCTGAAATTATTACTTAAATTGTTCTTATGGAGAAATTTTTTAATTCTAAGTCTTAATGCTCTTTTAGATAATTTGATTGGCATTTCTACATTGATATCATTCGCATTTCGATTAAGCTTTATTTGAGGTAATGCTTCAGATAAGAATCTAATAAGATCAAGAACATGTTGTTCGCTTTTAAAACTTAAATCCTTAACGTTTATTGTAAAAGATTTATTTGTTTCACTCATTTGCTTCACTTATAATAGCAGTAATATCATTTTTAAAATAATTAAAAATATTATTAATTTTTTATGATTTTAATATCATAATTCAATTTCTGTAGTTTTTTTAGTTAAAGTTCCTTATAATCTATAAAATTTAAAATAATATAAATAAAGGGTGTTATAAATTGGTGGATTATGTAGATTTGGATTATAAACCAAGCGAAAATGATCTGATCGCAATGTATTATGTAGAAATATCTCCTGAGTGTAAAAATCTAGAGCTAGCTTCTGAAGAAATAGCAAAAGAAAGTTCAATCGGCACATGGACTGAAATAGCAACTTTATCCGCAGAAATAGCAAAAAAACTTAAACCATCAACCTTCTTTATTGATTCAACTAATAAAATCATTAAAATTGCTTATACAAAAGATCTTTTTGAATTAAATAATCTACCACAAATATTAAGTGCTATAGCAGGGAATATTTATGGAATGAAAGTATTACAGTCATTAAGACTACTAGATCTAAGTTTTCCAAAAGACATTATCAAGGCGTATAAAGGACCAAAATTTGGAATTGAAGGAATTAAAAGATTAACAGGAGTAAGGGATAGACCCCTTCTTGGTACAATTGTAAAACCTAAAGTAGGGTTAAATGAAGTGGAACATGCAAAAGTATGTGGAGATGCTTGGATTGGTGGATTAGATATAGTTAAAGATGATGAAAATCTTACAAATATGCCTTTTAACAAGTTCGAGAAAAGAATCAAGGAAACTTTAAAAGTTAGGGATAAAGCGGAAAATCAAACTGGAGAAAGGAAGTTTTATATGCCAAATATAACAGCACCTTTTAGTATTATGAAAAATCGTGCAGATTATGTTGCTGAAAATGGAGGAGAATATGTAATGGTTGATATTATTACAATAGGATTCTCAGCACTACAAGAAATTAGAGATCATCTTGAAGATAAAGAATTAGTCATTCATGCTCACAGAGCAATGCACGCAGCAATTACAAGGAATAAAAGACATGGTATGACTATGTTAATACTAGCAAAATTAATGAGATTAATCGGTATGGATCAATTGCACACAGGTACTATTGTTGGGAAAATGGAAGGAGGAAAACAAGAAGTTTTACAAATAAATGAAGTAATTACAAAATCAAAAATTAATAGTAATAATAAAACAACACTTACTCAGGATTGGGGAACTATTAAACCTATTTTACCTGTTGCTTCAGGAGGACTGAGTCCACTACATGTTCCAGAATTGATTAAAATATTGGGTAAAAATATGGTATTTCAATTTGGTGGAGGTTGCCATGGACATCCGGATGGAACTGAAGCTGGTGCAAAAGCAATTAGACAAGCAGTAGATGCCAGTTTACAGGGTTATGAATTAAATGATTATGCACAAAAGAATGTTGAATTGGCGAAAGCTATTGAAAAATGGGGTAAAAAATAAATCACACCATTTCAGGATATAATTTTGTAAAATAATTTGTCACATGACTCGAAGCGAAAATACCTGCTTCTGTTATTAAACCATCTATATACCTTCTACTTACAGTTTCGAATGCTGGATTTAAAATTTCAATTCCTTCTGGTGGGTTATTCCATATTTCTTGAGGATCTCTCATTTCAATAATTTCTAAAATCCCAAGATTAGTTTCAGGATTATATTTTAATAAAGGAGATGCAACATAAAAAGGAACATGCTCTTCATGAGCTACTAATGCAAGTAGTCTTGATCCAATTTTGTTAATAATTGTTCCCTCAGAAGTTATACTATCAGCTCCAATTAGAATTAAATCCACTTGAAAATGTCTTACAGCCCATCTCATTGCGCTATCAACAATATGAGTAACCTCAATTCCAGCGTTTAATAATTTTTTTGCTGTTTTCCTCCCTTGTAATCTAGGTTGGGTTTCAGTATTTATAACTCTGAAATTCTTCCCTTGTTTTTTGGCTTCTAAAAGTATTGCTGCAACTAAAGATGAGTGGCAATGAGTCATTACTACGAACTTTCTATCAGCATTGGGAATCCGCCGAGCCCCAATTTCAGCAATTTTTTTCTTTGAATTTTGTAGCAGATCATAATATCGGTCTTTATATTTATCTATAATATCTGATATATATTCAACATGACAGTATTCCTTTTCCTGTTCTAATTTATTCATTATAAATTTCAAACCATTTTTCATAGCAGGTTCAGTTGGCCGTGTATCAATTAAAATATTTACTGCTTTGTAAAGATTTTCGATGCAAATCGCAATATTCTCACATTTTAATCTTTTAGCATAATTGCTTAAATATTCAATGGCTTTGATAGCAACATTTGTAGCGCCTTGGATCTCTAATGTTTTAATCTTTTGAGCATCATTTAATAATTCTTTCATGATAAATTTACATTCTTTTTAAGTGGATTTTTGTTCATCATCTAATTCATAATCTTCAGAATCAATTTCAATATAAAAACGTCCCATGTATCCGCAATTAGTGCATTCATACATCTCGGGGGCAAGCCAACCTGAAACGTTTACGGCATTTTTTAATCTAGGTTCCTTACATCTGGGACAAATTCTAATATTTACCATTTTTACTATACGTAATTTTTAATGTAAGAAAGTAATTAATTATTTTATATTTAATAATAATAAATAACATTTACTCTCTGTTATTTTTAATATTGATTTATCCTTATATTAAAAGAAATATAAAATTGATAAAACTATTATAACACAACTCTCAATAAAATTATTTTATTTATGAAAAACTTAGAGCTACAAAGAAAAAGTTTACCAAATGAACCAGGAGTTTATTTATTCGCAGATAAAAAAGGATCGATTATTTATGTAGGTAAAGCAATAAATCTTAAAAAGAGAGTAAATCAATATTTCTTAAAAACTAGTTATGTTGATCCGTATTACGAAGAAAAAATTAAAGATCTAATAAAAAAAATTCATTCTATTGAATATATTGTAACTGAAAACGAAAAAGAAGCCCTTATTTTAGAGAATATTCAAATAAAGAAACATCTTCCTCGATTCAATGTAATTATGAGGGATTCGAAGTCATATCCATGGGTTTCAATTTTTTATTCTGAAGATTTTCCAAGAATCCGTGTACTTAGGAACCCTGAAAAATATTCTCAAAAGAACTTGTTTTTAGGACCATATACAGATAAAAAAGAAATTATAAGAATATTAAGAGACTTAAGAAAAATTTTTCCTTATTGTTCATGTAAAAAGCCTATTAGAAAAAGAAAAAGACCTTGTTTATATTATCAGTTAAAGCTCTGTCCTGGTCCTTGTTTCTCAGCTATTACTCAAGAAGAATATCTTGAGAATGTTAAAAACATAGAATTATTTTTAAAAGGAGAAACTAATGAATTAAAGAAGCAGATTGAGAAAAAAATGTATCAAGCTTCAAAAGATCAAAACTTTGAAGTTGCTGCTTTTTGGAGGAATAAATTGGAAGACATTGAGCATGCAACTGATAGTCAACATGTATTAATGAATCATGAAGCCAATAAAGATATAGTTGGATTTTTTAGTGATGATAAATATATGGCAATGGTTATTATCCATATACGCGAAGGTAGGATTCTAAATAAAAGTTCTTTTACTTTTGATTTAAGGGAGAAATTTATAGAAGAAGATGAGATTTTAAATTCCATTTTAGAACAATATTATCAAGATTTTAAATCAAAATTACCAGAAATCATTGTTATACCAGTATTAAATGATAGATTTAAAATACTTACATCTTTTTTAAAAGACCTTAAAAATGAACTTGAAATAAGAGCTCCAATTAACGAAAATGAGATAAGTTTAATGCGAATAGCGAATAAAAACGCTGCTGTAATCGTCGAACAACAAGCACAAATGGAAGAAATTAAGATGAATGATGAAGAATTCAGAGAAAAAATTCTGGAAGAAATAAAAAATGTTTTAAATTTACCAAAATTGCCCAGGATTATTGAAGGATTTGATATCTCGAATATTGAAGGGGTTGATGCTACCGGTTCTATGGTTTATTTTCTTGACGCAAAACCTTATAATAAGCACTACAGACATTTTAAAATTCGTTCTAAAACGACACCAGATGACATTGCAATGATGAAAGAAGTTTTAAGAAGAAGATATAAAATGCTTTTAGAAAGAAATTTAGAATTACCAGATTTAATTTTAGTTGATGGTGGAAAAGGACAATTAAATGCAGGTATTTCGGTTTTAGAAGAATTAGGTCTTAATATTCCGATTATTGGATTAGCTAAAAAGTATGAAGAGATATATTTTCCTACTCAAAAAGAACCGATTATTCTTCCAAGAAATTCTTCTGCTTTGAAATTGTTTCAAAGAGTTAGAGACGAAGCGCATAGATTTGCAATTAGACTTCATAAAAAACAAAGAATAAGACGTATGAAAGGTTCAATTTTAGATGATATAGAAGGAGTGGGACCAGTTACAAGAAATAAATTACTCAATCATTTTGGTAGTATAGATAATATAAAGAAAGCACCTTTAGAAGAGATTTCCCAGATAATAGGCAAAAAATTAGCTGAAAAGATGTTAAAAGAATTAACAGAACATTATTAATTTTGTTTAATTAGAATAGAGAAGCTAATCAGTAAAAAATTCACTTTTCTTTTAATTCATTGGCTTCTTGTAATATAGAATCTTTATTACCAAAATATATTTTTATAGTTAATCAATGTATCTCTTTTGGTGATATCATTTTTATTATATGTTTTAAAGCTATTTTTTAAATTTCATCAATCTTGAAATGAAAAGAATGAGGGAGAAAATTCCTAATTAATTTATAATTAATTTCATGAGTTCTGCTGTTGCTTCACAATAAACTCTTGCTAACGATTCCCTTTTTGCTTCACTTATAATTCTAATAACCGGCTCTGTATTTGATGGGTGAATCAGAACAAACAAATCTTTTCCTTGGCTAAATCTGAGATCTTTGTTTATTTGTTCTACATTTTCTCCTTCATTAATCAATTCTGTTTTCATTTTTTTCATACATAAAGCAATATCCATATTTCTAATATTGATTGTTATTCTATAGGAATAATATTTAGGTAGTTTTTCAACTAATTGAGAGACTTTTTCTCCTGATTTTACTAATATTTCAACAATTTTTGCTGCTGCGAATATTCCATCTCTTGTATTATTGAAATATGGGAACATAAACCCTCCACAAGACCCTTCTCCGCCGAAAACTAAGCGATTCTTTGATTGATCTGAAAGTAAATTGTCCATTTCTTCCATTAAAAATCGTTCTCCTACTGGAGTTCTTATGACTTTAGCATTATATTTTTCAGCTATTGCTTCAAACCTTAATGAAGATGCTAAATTTGTAACAAAAATTATTTCTTTTTCCTTATCCGCTTTTGTTTTTAAATAATATTCTGCTATTAGTGCTAATCCTATGTCTTCGGGATAATAAACTCCATTTTCCCCAATAATCGCTAATCTATCTGCATCTGTGTCATGGGCAAATCCAATATCATATTTCCCTTGCCATACTTCCATTATTAGATCTGAGAGATTTTGCTTTATTGGTTCAATTTTTCGAGGAAAATCTTTATTTACAAGTAGTTCATCGTTAATTATTTTTACGTCACATCCTAATTCATTTAAAACTTTGGGTGTTACTAATTTTCCGGCACCAGCACCAGGATCAATAACTACTCTAAGATTATTTTTAACTTTTATTTCTTTATAGTCAATATATTTCAATAAATCTTTAACATAGTCTCTAATCGGATTCAAATTTTCAATATTTTGCTTTAAATTTAGATCAATTACAGAATAAGAGCTTAAATCAATGGTTTTAAAATAATTTGAAATTATCTCTAAATCAAAATCATTTAAAAATGTCTTTGTAGACATTAATTTTAAACCATTCCATTCCTGGGCATTATGTGAGCCTGTAATAATGATAGCGCCAGGTATATTAAATTTATTTTTTGCATGAATTATTACCGGTGTAGGACAAATTCCAAGATTCAGTATTTTAAAGCCTAATACACTTAATCCTTCAATTAATGCCTTTTCAATTAAATTTCCGCTTGGTCGAGTGTCTTTACCAATAATGATTGTCTTATTTTGATAATCAAACCATAATCCATATGCTATAGCAATTTTTTTAACATTATTGAAATTTAAATCTTTATTGGCTAAACCCCTTATTCCACTCAATGTAAAGATTAAATTATTTATCTCCATCTTTGTTTATGTTTTTTGGTTATGTGATTATTTTATGATTTTCTATTTTATATTTAACAAGTGCTAAAGCCCCTCTTATACCAATTTCTTCTTCATATCGAGTAACTTTTATTTTGGGAGGATGATTAACCGTAAATCTAATTGGATCTTTTTCAAATTGCTCAATTAATGGTGGGATTATCATTTGTTTATCTTTTATCATCGCACCTCCAAAATATATTGAAGTACAATCATAATAATTATTTATTAACCCAATTCCTACCTTGGAATAAAAAATACAATCTTCCACAACTTTTTTTGATAATATATCTCCATTTCTCGCAGCTTGAAATACTTCTTTAGCCGTTATTTTAGATAGATCTTTATCAACGATTTGAAGTAGTATTTCTGCATTCAACAAACCTTCATTTATATAGTCTAAAGTTCTATTTTGTACTCCTGTTCCTGAGCTAAAAACCTCCCAACAACCATATGCCCCACAATTACATTTAAATTTACTTTTTGGTTCTACAATACCATGACCTATTTCAGCTGCATTTCCTTCTTTTCCTTGCAATAGATGACCATTACAAATTACTCCACCACCTATTCCTGTTGACATAGAAATGTAAACTAAATTATCTTTTTCGTCAATATCGGCTTCAAAAAAATGAATCCCTAACACTGTCCCATTACAATCATTAATAAAATATAAAGGAATCCCCGGAAATTTCTTTTGAATTGGTTCTTTCAGAGGAATTACTCTAAATCCTAGATTTGAATTATTAAAAACTTCTCCTTTTTCCATATTTAAAGGACCTGCAGTGGCAATACCTATTCCTAAAATCTGTTCTTTGTTAACATAATTTTCAGTCAAAATTTCTGATAAAATCTGGCACACTGAATTACTAATTGAATATTTATTTTCCTTTAATGTTCTCACTTTTCTCTTTTTTATATTTTTTTCATTTAAATCTGCTGTACAAATAGCAACTCTTACCCAGGTACCTCCAATATCAACCCCTACGATAAATTTTTCATTCACCATTATCTCCAAATCAAATTTACTGTATTTTCCTTAACCTCTGAATAATTTATAGAATTCAAATATTACAAATTATTATTACAGAATTAAAAATTTTTCTATGAATTAATAAATACTTATTTCAATTTTATCATCAGTTATAACATCTCTAAAAATGCCAGCAATTTCTCTTTTCCTTTCATCATCTATTGAGAAAACAAAATATTCTGCTGGAATTCTTGCAGTTGAATAAATTTGCACAATATCTGGCTTAATTTTTTTCAACGCAATAGCAATATCAGTGATATTTTTAGAATTATTATTTGTTATAAAATCTTTTATGTATGAATTGTAAATCAAACATTGAATTGCAAGTTTATTCTCTTTTGGCATTTCCTGTTTCAGTTTAATTAAAGAGTTAATGATTATTTCAATGTTAGGTGTTTCATTATGTGGACGATTTGTTCTTTTGAAATCATCATCATTTCCCGCATCTAATTTTGCCAATATTAACTCAAAATTTTTAACTCTTTCTCTTATCTCGTCAATGTATAACGTACTAGAATTTGTAAATAGTGTTAATTTGGGTGTCTTCGGGATCAAATTTAAATTATTTCGCACATCCACTGCAATCTTTAAAAAATCTAATAAATTATCGTTCAAAGTCGGTTCTCCATTGTAACCAAAAGTAATTGAGTCTAAATGTGGAAAATAGTTTAAAATTGATATTAATTCTTTTCTAAAATTAATTGATGGTGGCAATTTTATTCTTTGAATAGGAGAAACTAAATGTTCTTTTTTTGTTAGTCCAATTTCACAATATACACAGTTATATGTACATAATTTGTAATTAGCTAAGACATTAACACCTAAAGAAAGTCCTAATCGCCTTGATTGAAATGGTCCGTAAGTGTATTCTCTTGGCATATTTATGATAATTGAATCAAAAATTATTATTAATAAAATTTTCAATTGCTTTGCTTATTTGGTTAGGTTTTTCTAACATTAAATAATGACCAGCTTTCTTAATTATACAAAGATTTGAATTCTTTATTCTTTCATGGAAAAATTGAGAATATTTTACAGGTGTTAATTGATCAGCTTTTCCACAAATAATTAAACATAGAGCATTAATCGAACTTGTTTTATCCAAGGTATCAAAAGCATCACAAATTTTAAAATCATTATAGGTAACTTCTGGATCTATTTGTGAAGTTTCTAGTATAGAATTATCTATTATTTCTTTAGGGGTTTTTCTATAAAATGCTATAGTTGCTAAATAATTTAAATATTTTTGGTAATCTGGTTTTATTGAATTAAAAATGAATTGACTAACACTCATCCTTGCTCCCGTTGCGCATAAGATTAGAGCAGAGATATCATTTGGATACTTAAAATAGTATTCTTGGGCTACCACTCCTCCCATAGAATGTCCACATATAATTAATTTTTCAGGCTTCAAAGATTGAACGAGATTTTTTACCACATCAACATATAACTCCAAGTTTAGTTTAGGGAATGTGCTAGATTTATTATGGGAAGGTAAATCAATTGCAATTATATTAAAATCAATTTTTAAATAAAATTGATTCTCCCATATATTTGAATTACCTCCCGCTCCATGTATGAAAATTATTATCTTATCAGAATCATTATCTTTAATTTGGTAAAAAATCTGCTTGCCGGAATATACAAAATATGGAATTTAAAAACACCGTAATTTTCAATTTATAATATAGATAAAAAAAGATTCTAATTTAGTTTTATCAAAAATATCACCTAAAACATAAGAAAATTCGGTTAAAAAAGAAAATTTTAGTCAGTTATTTCAATATCTCGATCTTGCATTTCTAATAAACGTTTGTATTTACCGTTTAAATCAATTAACTGATCATGATTTCCTTGTTCTATTATTCCTTTCTTATCTGCATTTAATACAATTATATAATCAGCATTTTTAATTGTTGAAAGGCGATGTGCAATAATAATAGTTGTACGCCCTTTACGTGCTTTATTTAATGCATCTTGAATTAATGTTTCTGTATAAGGATCCACCGAAGATGTCGCTTCATCCAAAATTAAAATTTTTGGATCAGTAATCAGGGCACGAGCAAAAGCAATAAGTTGTCTTTGTCCAATTGAGATATTACTAGCATTTTCTTTTAATTTAGTATCATATTTTTTATGTAAAGCTTCAATAAAATTATGAAGTCCTAAAAACTTTGAAATTTCTATCATTTTTTCTTCAAGTTCTGGTGTATGAGAATTATATCCATATAGTATATTTTCTCGAATAGTTCCTGTAAATAAAAATGCTTCTTGTGGGACAATTCCAATTAAGTTTCTTAAATCTTTTTTCTTAAACTCCAATACATTAACATCATCAATCAGAACTTTTCCTTTATTTACATCATAGAAACGAGCGATTAATTTTATTAACGTTGTTTTACCTGCTCCAGTTTCCCCCACGATTGCTAGAGTTATTCCCTTTGGAATTTTTAAAGAAAGGTCTTTTAAAACAAAACCTTTAGATTCTATATGTTGAAGAAGTAATTTTTGTTCTTTTATTGCGTTTTTTACTATTTTCGGCATTATTTCGTTAATTTCAGGAGGTATAGATATTATGGAAAGTTTTTCCAAAATCGTTTGAGGTGATTTTTGAGTCCTATCATTGCCAATCATTCCGCCTCCTTCTTCACTAAAACTACTACTCTGCTGAAGATTTATTTTAGATCCTAATATCCGTTCTAAAAATTTAACCATTTCTAGAATGTTTTCAGATGTTAAAGTTTTCTCAAATTTCTCAAATTTCACTTTTCTTTGTTTCTTGGACTTATTTTTCATTCCTCCGTCATTAAATACATAACCGAAGCTCACATTATCAAATTCAATAGAACCATTAATTTCTTGAAGTACTATTGGATTCTTTATATCAGGAATCTCAACTTCTTCTTCTAATAAGGAATAAATACGATCACTGGCTGCAAGAGCAGATTCAATAACATTTTGAATTTGCATTAGTGTCATAAAGGGTCTAAAAAATTGCCCTAAAATCGTGATAAATGCACTTAAGACCCCCACTGAAACAATACTCCCAAAAAATGAAATGTTTCCTGCTGCAACAAAACCTCCCACTATTAAAATGGTAGCTGTAATAATTGTTGTTGTAAGGTTAATTAAAGGAAAAACAGTTGCCATATAATTTCGGATCTTAACCATAATTTTATAGTTTGCAGTATTTGCCTGATCGAATTCGATAGCAGCTCGTTTTTCTTGCCCGTACGCTTTTACTACTTTTGCTCCCTCAATATTTTCCTGTATTGAAGAAGTTACCTTCCCAATTGTTCTTCTTTCCTCCTTAAATAACAAAGTAGCAACTTTTTTGAAAAATCGAGTAATTATCAAGAATAAAGGAAAAATTATCAGACTAATTAATGCTAAACCTACATTAAGGAGGAACATAAAAATCACAGTTAAAGCAATCGAAACCATACTAGTAATAATCTGAACAAATTGTCCTCCAACTAATTGATTAAGTAATGTTACATCATTTGTCAAAATAGATATTATTTGTCCTGAAGATCTTTTATCAAAATAATTTAAAGACATATCTTGCAGTTTAAAAAAGAGATTATTTCTGATTTGATAGGTAATTTCTTGAGATATTTTCCCCATCCCATATAATGCAAAAAAGTTAATAATCGCCATAATTAAAACTAATATTAGAAAGATTCCACTCATTATAGCAACATAATAAGCATTTTTCATGACAATACCTTTATCAATAATATTTGCAGAAAAAATTGGACTTAAAGCAGAAATTACAGTTGCCAGTGAAAGAATTATAAAGAACAGGAAAAATTTTAATTTCTGTGGCTTCAAATATGAAATTAACCATCTCCACAATTCTTTTCTTGGATGATCTAGTTTCGATTTATCCCCTTCTAACATAAAACGTTGACGAGTACTAGCACTTGGTTTAATTACTTCTTCCCTTTCCTCATCATCATTATCATATTTATTATTACTCATCCTTGTAGAGTTCTAATTATGTTACTTCTCTAATTCGACTTTTTAGTTTTTGTTTTTGATATAGAGTTTCATAAATTTGTTTATATAAGATATTAGATCTTATTAATTCATTATGGGTTCCATAACCTACAACACGCCCCCTATCTAAAATTAAAATATAATCTACATCTCTAATGGTTGAAATTCTCTGTGTAATAATAATAGCAGTTATACCTTTCATTATTCTTGTTAAAGCTTGTTGTATTTTATATTCAGTTTCTACATCAACAGAACTAGTACTGTCATCAAGAATTAAGATCTTTGGTTGTGTTAAAAGAGCCCTCGCTATTGATAAACGTTGTTTTTGGCCTCCTGACAAACGTGTACCTCTTTCACCCACAATTGAATCATAACCCTTGGGTAAATTAACAATAAAATCATGTAAATCAGCAATTTTAGCAGCCTCAATTATTTCATCTCTAGAGGCGTTATCGTTGCCATACGCAATATTTTCTGCAATAGTTTTATTAAATAGAAACGTTTCTTGAGATACAATACCGATGTTTTTACGTAAATCTGTTAATAAATAATTTCTTATATCTTGTTGATCAATTCTAATAGTTCCTTCATTCACCTCGTAGAATCGAGGGATTAAATTTATTATAGTAGATTTACCTGAACCCGTGGTTCCTAAAATAGCAAGTTTTTTTCCAGCGGGAATTTTAAATGTAACATTCTTTAAAATACGATGATCCTTTGTATACCCAAAACTTACATTATCAAAATCAATATCTCCTTTTAAATTAGAGATTGATGAAGCATTTGGAAGATCTCTTATTTCTGGACTAGAATCTAAAATATCTCTTACCCTAGTAAGTGCGGCATCAGCTTGAATGTATACCAGCATGATTTGACCTAACATCATTAAAGGAAAACCTAATGATGCTATATAAGAAAGAAGAGTTACAACAGTATCTAAATCCATTGTTCCATTTATAAATCTAATACCCCCTATAAATAACGAAAAAATTGTCAGTATCCCCATGATTATATAAATAGAAGGCATATAAAGTGAATTATATTTTATAGAGTCAACACTAGCTTTATAGAATCTATTATTATTTTCTTTAAATTTTTGATATTCTTTAGTTTGAGTACTAAAGATCCGTACTACTTGAGCACCAACAATGTTCTCTCTTATTGTTGTAGTTAAATCACCAAAACTATTTCTTGTTTCCAAGAATATTGGTTTCAATTTCTTTGCAATGTAATATGATAATAAAAGAGAAATAAAAATAGCTGAAACTAAAATAATGGATAAATCAATACTAAAAGCAAAAAATCCAATAATAATCCCACTAATCTGAAGAGTTGATTGAAAACCTAAAATCAAACCCATGCCAAAAATCTGACGAGTTTCTTCGATATCACTTGTAGCTCGAGAGATTAATTGCCCTGTTTCAGTCTTATCAAAATATGAAAAAGACTGCCGATAAATTGCATTACTAATATCATCACGTAAATAATATAAAGCTCTAGATGAAACCTCAGCTCCTTCAAGCCGAGCAGCTCTATTGAAAATATAGGTCAATAGTGCACATGATAATATAGTAAAGAAATAAATTAAGAATGCCATAAAATTAAAACTTGGAAGATTTGGATCTAATACTCCAACCATTCTCCCTATAAAAATGGGAGTAATAGTAATAAAGATTGTTGAAATTAATAAAAATATGATTTGTAAAATAAATTCTCTCTTTGATCTTAACCAATACTTCAATATCATTCGAGCAGAGTTCATTTAATAACTAGACCTTATTAATTTCAAATCAAGTTTTGTTATGATCTAATTAAAAAAAATTTTTATAAAAACAATATATTAAAAAATTATTATTGGCTTATTTCCATCTTATTGAAAGACTGGGCTCCTATTAATATCAATATGGTTCCAAAGCTAACTGTAATTAGTATGTCAACCCAAAATGGGAAGTATGATACCCCTAACAATACAAATCGGAATAGATCTACACTATAAGAGAAAGGATTAAACATAGTGATCAGCGGAGGAAGTGGAATTAATGTTCCAGAAAGCCACATCATTGGCATTATGATGAAGGTTTGTATTAGACCAAAAGATTGCATATCCTTTAAGCGTGTACTTATCGTTAAACCTATCCCTACAATACCAAGACTTGCAAGAAAAGCAACAGGTAATATGAGTATTACACGCCAAATTAAACTAAGATTATATCCAAAATAACCAAAAACAACTCCTAAACCTATCATTATTACGACTTGAACCATTGTCTGCAAAGCAACACCTGTAGTTCTTCCAAGCATTATTGTTCTTCGACTTATAGGGGCAACCATCAATTCCTTCATAAATCCAAACATTTTATCTCTAAATACTGACATCCCACCAAAGATCCCGGTGAAAAGTATAACCATTGCAGCAATACCTGATGCAGTAAAAGCTCTTGATTCTACAATAATCCCGCCCATCTCTATATTTATTCTAGAAAATCCTGCTCCAAACACAAAGAGAAATAAAATGCCTTGAGCAAGAGAAGAAATCACTCTTGATTTATTCCTCCAGAACTCCATCAATTCTCTTTTTGCTAAAATCCATATAGCACTATAATTAACTTTTGATTTTACAAGATTTAAATCAGTAATTTTTTATCACTTCCTTAATTGTCTCATTTGAATTCTTCTCTTCATATCTTTTAAATGATTTGAAGATTCTTCTCGAATTGCAGTACCAACAAAGTGGAGAAACACATCTTCCAATGTAGGCTGATGCATATTTATCGTTTTAATGGCTAAATTATTTTCATTTATTTTTTGAATAATAAAAGGTAATTGTTTTCCCCCATTTTCACAAGAAATTGAGATTGAAGGTTCTTGTTCTTCTTCACTATCAACTTCTCCTTTCTTGATTTTGATTATTTCTTCCTTTATTGCATCTGGTACCTCCTCTAAGAGTGAATCATCAAACATATTGGCAATTTTCTTTTTAATTGCTAGAGGTGCATTTAAAAACATTCCAGTAGCCATCGGCATTTTCTTCCATGACATGATTAGCTTCTTAGGATCTGATAAAATCTCTCTCATTCGTGCTTGGATCATTTCTGGATTAAAATTACCAGACATTCCTTTAGGGAGTTGTATATTAGGCATTATGGGGTGTTCTTCTTTACTTGTTCCAAACGAAACATTCTTCACTCCAGGAATTTCCTTCATTTGAGAAATCATTAAAGGTATCTTAAATCTCTCTTCTAAATTTTCAAATTTAATATCAATAACATCCCCAGTTAATTGTTTTTTTAGATTCTCAGAAGTATCCATAGCGATTATTTTTCCATGATCCATAATACAGATTCTATCGGCGAGCTCATCAGCTTCATCCATATAATGAGTGGTGATCAATATAGTCATTTTTGAATTTCCTTTATTCAATTCTTGAATCTTATCCCATATTTTTCTTCGTGTCTGAGGATCCAATCCTAGGGTTGGTTCGTCCAAAAAAAGCACTTTTGGTTCATGTATTAGCCCGCGAGCAATTTCTAATCGTCTTTTCATCCCCCCTGAATAGTTTTTTACAAAAGTTTCAGCCCTATCTTCGAGATCTACTAATTTTAGAACTTCTTGTATTTTTGTATTTCTTTCCTTCTTTGGCATCCCATAAAGAATTGCGTGTAATTCTAAATTTTCCCGTGCTTTCATCTCGCCATCTAGAGAGGGCTCTTGAAACACAATTCCGATACTTTTTCTGACTTTATCAGGATCTTTCTGGACATCATAACTATTAATAAGTGCTTCACCTTTAGTGGGACTCAATAATGTTGCAAGTATACTAATGGTTGTTGTTTTACCTGCCCCATTAGGTCCTAAAAGCGCCAGAATTTCACCCTTTTTGATATTAAAACTAATATCATCAACAGCTAGAACATTACC
>JBHLOG010000186.1:0-5975 GCA_048940765.1 Promethearchaeota archaeon
AGAAAGATCACTCATGGCTTCATAAAATCCCATCTGATAAAATGAATATTCAGGGAACCAATCATTCAAACCATGATATGATTCCATCAATATACGATGCTCAGGTAATCTAATATCTAATATTATATTTACATTATCATAAATTTGTCCTCCCTTTGTTAAGTTAATTTGAAAATTTCTTACCCCAGGTATGGCATTTTCTTTTATTTTAATCTCTAATTCTATAAAATCAATTCCAGAATCAGAAAAATTAATATTTGATTTATCTATTGTAAGACTTATTCCTTGAATATTACTTGGTATATTAATAGTAAAATTATTAGCTTTACCTGAAATTACCGTTAAATTAAATTTGTGACTATCTCCAGGAAAGTTTAATAGATCATATGGCTTAACTGGAAGATTATCGGGATAGATTTTTGCTGTATCATTATAAGTTGGAATTATGCTATTTAGATAATTTAACGAAGCACTAACATTAATGATGCCCGCTCCAGATTTCAAAATATCATCTTCATATTCATTAGAAAGTTTCCTTGCTCCTTCTAATAAAGCTATCCTTGCTGTTTCAGGAGTTATATAAGGGTAAGCTTCTAGTAAAATCGCCAATGCTCCTGCAACCAAAGGACAAGAAAAGCTTGTACCACTTAAGGGTATGTAATCTGCGTCATCCACAAAATCAAAAACATCACCTAAATAATGATATTCTTTGGAAAATATTGAATCTTTTGCATTTGCGGAGATAATATTAACACCAGGTGCTACAACGTCTGGATATCCAATATAACCATATGTGGGACCCCAACTACTAAAAGAAGCTAAATTGTCATTTTCATCAGTAGCCCCTACAGATATAACATCAATACCACTAGCTGGAGTTGAACCTGAAAAATATTTAGGACCTGAATTACCCGCTGATGATACAAAAATAACCCCATAATCATTTTTAGCATTTGATATAGCTTGTGTTATAGCATCTGAAAGAAGTGGTTCCCCACCACCAAAACTCATAGAAACTATATCTGCACCAGCACCACCTTGACTTGTTGGTTTCGAACTCCATTCGATTGCTTTTATTATATCAATATCACTTAAACTTTCATTTCCTGCCCTTGCATTGATTATTAACGCACCGGGAGCAACTCCACGATACTCTCCTCGTGAACCAATACCATCGCCGGCAACAATCCCAGCAACATGAGTACCATGCCCAACATCATCTTCATAATCTAGCATACTTTCATCGGTTACAAAATTGCTATTATTAATTATATTCAAATCGGGGTGATTATATACTCCAGAATCAATAATAGCTACTTTCACACCTGTGCCATCATAAGGAAGATCTTCGGCTCCAATAGCTGAGAGCCACCAATTAGGATAATCATCCACATTTAAATCACTGGTTTGGGGTAAATTACTTAAAATATATTGATTTTTGTATATATTTGATTTAGATATTTGTTTTATAGTGGAAATTTCTTCCAATGCCTTTTGGTTTGAAATAAGTTCTTCACTATTAATTTTTAAGGCTATTCCGGGTATTATATCATAATTATATAATAGTGCATACTCCTCAAAAACTGAATCTAAAATAACTACACGTCCTTCTTTATCAGTATTTTCATCAAAAAAAACAATAACCATTATATCTGATTGGTATTTTGGTTGTGTCAAACTTAGGTTTAATAATAATTCCTTTAGCAAATCATCAAACTTAGAAGTTTCAAAATCTGAATCTCTTTCTACATCAAGATCAATTGAATTAATTTGCTTCTTTAAGGACGAGTGTAAAAATTTTGATTTTATTATGGATTTTGGATCACTATTATGATAATTATTATTAAAAAAACCAATTGCAATTGTCGGAATAATAAATAAGTTGAAGAAAATGAATGTAAGAATTAGAAGATTATTTTTTTTTTTTGCTTTTTTCATAGTCTAAAAAAATAAGAACAGTTATTTAAACCTAAAGATTTTAAGATAAAAATGTTTAGAAATTCCATTTTATAATTTCCTTTAACAAATATCGCACTTAAAATAATTTCTAAAATTAAAATTAAATCAATTAAGGGTAATATAATTTATTTCTAAGCATAATATTTGAATTAATTTTATGAACGAACAGATAAATTCATGTTAATAAATGCAGCCAGATTATGAAATTTTTCAATGAATAAATTTAAATCTTAGATTTTGAGGAAAATATTTATATACACTTTCGTATAGAATTATAATGACCAAAACTTCAGGTGAAATTTTTGAAAAAAAAAGATAAAAAAATAATTTTGGTTATAGTAATAGTACTTTCCTTATCTATTGGTTTCTTTAATTTTGGGAGAAATCACAAAAATCCAATTGATAACCCCTCAGTAATTAGTGCAGATTCAGCTAACAATCCATTTATTTGCGGTGCGAAGTATTTAGCTTTTACTATTGACCCTCAAGATTGTTGGGATGGTGCTTCATTAGATGTAATCATTCAAGTCACGGAAACATTATTTGCCTATGATTATAACGACCCCCTTATGCCAAAGGTACCACGACTTGCCGCACAAATGGGCACATGGGACCCCACTCATACTCAATATACAGTCGATCTCCGAACTGGTGTCACATTCCATGATGGCTCTGCTTTTGATGCGGATGATGTTCTTTTTACTTTTGATAGACAAGCATGGTTGTATAATTTCACAGGGCTTAATACTGGATACATACCTGACGTATATGAGTTATATGTATTCCCAAATAATACTCCAATCATAAAAGATGTTGTTAAAGTTGATACTGACACCGTAAGGTTTGAATTAAATGGTGTTTACGGACCATTTATAGATTTATTATGCTATGTAGCATCATCAATATTAACCGACACATATTATGATTTAACAGGGGGTATTGTTGAACTTGATGGTGATATTGTCGGAACTGGCCCATTTGTGTATGATACATATGATGAGGACATCGAAGTAACCATGCATGCTTACGATAATTATTGGAGAGGAAAAGCTCAAATTGATGAATTAGTTTTTTCAGGAATTATAGATGATGTTGCAAGAAATGCAGCATTAATAGCAGGTGATATCCATTTTTTAAAAGATCCTATGTTAGAAATGGTAGATACATTTACAGCTGATCCTAATATAACCGTGATAAATACAGGGATGAATAGTACAGTTTATAATTATCTTGGAATGAATAATGTATTGATAAATAGGACGTGGAGAGAAGCAATTTCTTATGCTATTGATTATGACTATGTTATTAATACTATCAGATATGGTTATGCTGAAAGAATGAAATCTCCTGTTGGTATGGGTATTAAATACTATAACGGGGCATTCCCTGTTCCCACGACTAACTATACAAAGGCGAGATTGATTATGCAATCAATGGGGTTTGGAATTGGCTTTAATATCAGTGAAGATGATGAATGGACAGCAATAACAGCAAGTTCTCCATTTAGATCCCTTAACTATTCGTATAATATCGGTAATGATGTTCGAGAAAAGGTCTTTATAATGATAATTTCCAATTTAGCAAAAATTGGAATTAGAGTAACGGATGCTGGGAGCACTTGGAGTATTGTGCTCCAAAAATGCCACGAATTAGGAGGACATCATAGAAATGAGTTAGAGCTATTATTTATTGGTTGGGGTGCTGATTATAACGATCCTTGCAACTTTATCAATCCTTTATTCACCAATAGATCTATCGCCGCTAACTTCTTTCAATATAATGGATATACAGAGGCATTATTCGCAGGTAGAAATCCATATGATTTATGGGACAACGTCCAGCTCTTAATGGAACAGGCGCTGATTACACCCGATGGACCTGTAAGAAAATCATATTATGATCGAATTCAAGAACTGTTAATTAAGGATTATGTATGGTGTTGGTGCTATGTCTCAAAATTAATTCATGCACATCACGTAAATTTAACTGGATTCCCGCAGAATCGTCTTAATCGGGCATATTTCTATCCGTGTCAATGGATTTCTGGGATTCCTGATGATAATTATGAACCAAACGATTATTATTATGAGGCTTATGATCTTTCTTTATATGAGGATACATGGTTAAATACGATTGATGGATTAGGAATTCAAGCAGATGATGATTGGTATGAAATTTCAATAGAAGAGGGATTTGAAAATGTGACTATCTTTTTAACTTTTATCCACTCCGCTGGTAATATTAATCTGGCCCTTTATGATAACACTGGTAATCTTATAACGAGTAGTGCATCAACAACTAACAATGAATTACTTAATCTTATAGTAAGCTCAAGTGGCACGTATTACATTAGAGTTTATGGAGATAATACTAGAAACTCTTATAATTTAATTTGGAGTAGTTTGGAATATACTCCACCACCTGGTGGAGAAGAGTTTATACCTGGATACAGTTTAATATGTTTGTTTGGTGTTACAATTACGATTTCTGCATTAATAATTAGAAAGCTAGTTAAAAGAAAACCAAATCTTCAAACTAAATATTAATGATTCTTTTTTTTTTTAATTTTTTAGAAAAACTTTTGATTTAATTTCATTCAAGAAAAGTAATTATCCATTATATCGGATACTGTACAATTTTTTTTTGACAAGTCTAATAGATAAATTAAAAATAGCTTATCCTTACAGATATATAATTTCTTAAATTATAATTTTGACAGAAAAAATGTTTATATAGGTAATTTACTAAAATAATTATTAACTCAAAATCAGGGTGACATTTGTGAAAAAGAACTATATTAAAATCATGTGTCCCATTCTAATAATACTTTTCATATTGTTTGTTGCTTCAAGTCCTGTAATAATTGTTCCTCCTCGTCCTTCTACCGGGATTACACTTTCTTGTGGTGTGAAGTATTTACCTTTTACATTTGACCCTCAAGATTGTGGGGATTCTTATTCATTAGATATAATTAATCAGGTTATGGAAACATTATTTACCTATAATTATAGCGATCCAACTCTACCTATTATACCACTACTTGCCACAGATTTCGGTATGTGGGATCCAAGCCACACACAATATACAATCGATCTCCGAGGGGGCATCACATTCCATGATGGTTCCTCATTAGATGCGGATGATGTTGTTTTTACTTTTAAACGACAAGCATGGTTGTATAATTTCACGGGGCTAAATTTGGGATATGTACCCGACATTCGTGAGTTATATACATTCCCGAATGGTGTTCCAATTATAAATGATGTTGTCAAAGTTGATAATGACACCATAAGGTTTGAGCTAAATGATGTCTATGGACCCTTCATGGATTTATTATGTTATACATCTTCATCAATACTGACAGATACTTATTATAATATAACAGGCGGTATTGTAGAACTTGATGGTGATATCATCGGAACTGGTCCCTTTGAATTAGAGTATTATGAGGAGGATGTTGAAGTTTATTGCCGAGCTTATAAGAATTATTGGAGAGGAAGAGCTCAGATTGATAAGTTAATTTATGTAGGAATTACCGATGATGTTGATAGAAATACGGCATTAGCAGCAGGTGATATTCAATTTTTAAAAAATCCTTTACCAGAAGTGGTGGACCTATTTAAGGTTCTTCCTGACATAAACGTAATAGATACAGGAAATAATAGTGGAGTTATTAATTTCCTTGGAATGAATAATGTGCTTATAAATAGAACGTGGAGGGAAGTAATTTCTTATGCTGTTGATTATGATTATCTTATTAACGAAATCAGATATGGTCATGCCGTTAGAATGAAATCTCCTGTTGGAGTGAGTATTAAATACTACAATGGGTCATTCCCTGTTCCCACGACTAACTATACGAAAGCAAGATTGATTATGCAATCAATGGGATTTGGAGTTGGTTTTAATATGAGTGAAGACGCTGAATGGATTGACGCTGCAGTCAATGCTCCATTTAGAACCCTTAACTATTCTTATGATTTTGGTAATAATGTTCGAGAAGCGATTTTTCTAAT
>JBHLOG010000047.1:0-25879 GCA_048940765.1 Promethearchaeota archaeon
TTTCTATTTACATAAAATTTAAAAATTAAATATATTGTCTTATTCTTAGTTAAAGATGTAGATTAAAGTTAATTTGGTTTGTAATAATGACTGTCTCTGAAAACAAGAAATTTGTCTATGATTTTGACGAAGGTAACAAAGATTTAAAAAATCTGCTAGGTGGAAAGGGGGCAAATCTTGCAGAAATGACTAAATTAGGACTTAGTATTCCACCGGGTTTTACAATAACTACTGAAGCGTGTTTACTTTATTTTAGGAATCCTGAAAAAGTAATGAAAGATTTAAAGCCTAAAGTGATTGAACATTTAAAAAAATTAGAAGAGAGTACTAAAAAGAAATTTGGTGATAAAAAAAATCCTTTGCTTGTTAGTGTTCGGTCGGGAGCTCCTCAAAGTATGCCCGGTATGATGGATACAGTTTTGAATTTAGGCTTAAATGATGAGTCTGTTAAAGGATTAGCAGAACAAACAGATAATCCTCGTTTTGCTTATGATAGTTATAGAAGATTTTTACAAATGTATTCTGATGTTGTAATGGGTTTAGGTGATGAAAAATTTGAGAGGATCCTTGATAAATATAAAAGATCAATCTCTCGTGAAGCTCAGGATACAGATTTAAAAGTATCAGATTTACAAAAAATAATAGCTGACTATAAAGCGTTGTATGAGAAAGAGATTGGTTCTCCATTTCCTCAAGATCCATTTAAGCAATTATTTCTGGCTATTGAAGCGGTTTTTAAATCTTGGAACAATAGAAGAGCAATAACATATAGAAGAATCAATAATATCCCTGATTTTGGTACAGCTGTTAATATTCAAACAATGGTATTTGGAAATAAAGGTTGGAAATCTGCTACTGGGGTTGCATTCACTAGAGATCCTTCAACTGGAGAGAATAAAAAATTTGGAGAGTATTTAACAAATGCACAGGGTGAAGATGTTGTTGCAGGGATAAGAACTCCAAAGAAATTAGAGGAAATGGAAGTTGAGTTCCCAGAACTATACAATGAATTGCTAAAAACAATGGATAAATTAGAAAAACACTATAGAGACATGCAAGATATTGAATTTACAATTGAGGACGGAAAATTAAATATTTTGCAAACTCGAAGTGGGAAAAGAACACCCTCAGCAGCAGTAAAAGTAGCAGTAGATATGGTTAAAGAGAAATTAATAACAGAAGAAGAAGCAATAATGAGTATCGATCCGAATAAAGTTGCCAAGCTATTATTTAAAAGCATTGATGAAAATTCGATCGTTCATGTACTAGCTCATGGTATTAATGCATCTCCTGGAGCTGTGTCAGGAATTGCTATTTTTGATTCTGATAGAGCTGAACTATTAGCAAATCAAAATCAGGAGGAAATTATACTAATACGTCCACAAACTAAACCTGAAGATGTTCACGGACTTTATGCGTCAAGTGGAGTTTTAACTCAATTTGGTGGGAAAACTTCACATGCAGCAGTAGTTGCGAGAGGAATGGGTAAGCCTGCAGTTGTAGGAGCTCAAGATGTAGAAATTGATGAAGAACGTAAAGAATTTAGAGTTGCTGAAATGGTAGTAAAAGAAGGTGATTGGATTACCATCGATGGAACAACTGGACGAGTTATTGAAGGTAGAGTTCCATTAGTTGAACCTGAAATTAAAGGAGAATTTCTTGAATTGTTGAAATTAGCAGACAAGATTAAGACTTTAGGAGTAAGAGCAAATGCAGATACACCTACAGATTCTCGAAAGGCATTAGAATTTGGAGCAGAGGGTATTGGATTATGTAGAACTGAACATATGTTCATGGCTCAAGAGAGATTACCTGTTGTTCAGAATATGATAATGGCAAAGACTAAAGAAGAAAGACAAGATGCTCTTAATAAAATCTTACCTATGCAAAAAGGAGATTTCATGGAGATATTTAAAATTATGGAAGGAAAACCAGTTACCATTAGATTACTTGACCCTCCTTTGCATGAATTTTTACCAGAATTATCTTTTGTATTATTAGAAAATCAAGAGCTGAAAATGACAAATGCATTATCAAAATCATTATTAAATATAAGTCCGTTAGATAATGAAATTGATGATAAAAGTAAAGTAATTTCCTTAATTAGGTCTTTATCGGAAGAAAATCCTATGATGGGGCTTAGAGGATGTCGATTAGGTATTGTTTGGCCTGAAATTAACGAGATGCAAGTAAAAGCAATATTTGAAGCTGCCTGTGAACTTAAACAGAAAGGAATTGAAGTGATACCTGAGGTTATGATACCCTTAGTAGGAATGATTTCTGAATTGCAATATGTGAAAGCGCAATTAATGCAAGTTGCGTTAGAGACAATTCAAAAATATAATGTAGATTTAGAATATAAATTTGGAACAATGATAGAAATTCCTCGAGCAGCTTTAACCGCCGATGAAATTGCTATTGAAGCAGAATTTTTTAGTTTTGGAACGAATGATTTAACTCAGATGACTTTTGGTTTTTCTCGTGATGATGCTGAAGGTAAATTCTTACCAATTTATCTTAATAAAGAAATCTTAGAGAATAATCCATTTGAAATTCTCGATCAAGATGGTGTTGGAAAATTAATGAAAATGGCAATAGAATTGGGTAAAAAAACACGATCTGATTTAAAAACAGGAATATGTGGTGAACATGGAGGAGAACCACAATCTATCGAATTTGCCCATTCGATTGGTTTAGATTATGTTTCTTGTTCTCCATTTAGAATTCCAGTTGCACGAATAGCTGCTGCTCAAGCTGCGATTAAAGGAAAAAAAGAATAAATTAAATTAATCTAATTTAATCTTAATTGTCTATTTTTATTATTTTAATTTACGTAAAAGTTTTATCAACCAAACAATTTACTATTTTATATAGTGTTGAGTGAATGATGATATGCCATTAAGTATTGATGAAAAAATTGATTTATTAAGGGAAGTTGGAGAAGAAATTATCACTTTAGATGAATTAAGGGATATGATTCAATGGAAAATAGAACATAACAAAGAAATCTATGCTTATGATGGTTTTGAGCCTTCAGGAAATATTCACATTGCTCAAGGGCTTTTAAGAACCATTAATGTAAACAAGATAACCAAAGCGGGAATTCGATTTAAATTTCTAATTGCTGATTGGCATGCGGCAGCTAATAAAAAGTTTGGTGGTAATTTAGAAGTAATTAAGAAAGTTGGAGATTTTTTTATAGAGCTCTGGAAAGTTTGCGGAATGGACTTAAGTAAAATAGAGTTTATTTATGCTTCAGATCTAGTTAAAGATCCAAAATATTGGGAATTAGTATTAAAAATTGGTATAGAAACAACTTTAAAAAGAGTTAAAAGATGTACTCAAATAATGGGGAGAAGTGAATCCGAAAAATTGTATGCTTCTCAGATATTATATCCTCTAATGCAAACAGCTGACATTTTTTATCTTCCTGCAGATATTTGTCAACTCGGTTTGGATCAAAGAAAAGTAAATATGTTAGCACGGGAAGTTGCGAAGAAAATTGATAGACCTAAGCCTGTTGCTATTCATCATCATATGTTAATGGGTCTAACAAAACCTCCAGATACAGATTTAACAGGATTTGACAGAGCTATTGAATTTAAAATGTCAAAATCTGATCCTGATACAGCTGTTTTTATGTTAGATTCTCCTAGTGAGGTTAAACGTAAAATAAACAAGGCATATTGTCCTCCAAAACAAGTTTATGAAAACCCCGTTTTAGAATATTGTAAATATATCATATTTGAACTCATTGATCTCTTTGAAATTGAACGTCCCGAAAAATATGGTGGAGATATTAAATATAATTCCTATGAGGAGTTAGAAAAAGATTATGCAGAAGGTAAATTGAATCCACCTGATTTAAAACCTGCAGTAGTTAAATATCTCAACTATTTTTTAGCTCCTGTTATAAAACATTTTGAAAGCGATAAAGGAGCAAAAAAATTATATCAATTTGTTCAAAAGGAATATAGGAAATATAAAACGAATGAAATTTAAAATAAAATCAACTAGAAAGCAGTATAAAATTGTCAGATAAAAATATAATTGACTTATTTCTGAATCCAAAGTCTGTGGCTGTAATCGGTGCTTCAAAAAATCTAACAAAGGGTGGGCATCGCATTGTAAATAATCTAATACTAAATAATTTTAAAGGAAAAATTTATCCTGTAAACCCTAACTCAGACGGTGAATTATTTGGCCTACCATTCAAGAAATCGGTATTAGAGGTTGAAGATGAAATAGATATTGCAATTTTTTATGTCCCTAATAGAATTATTCCAGATCTATTACAAGAATGCATTGAGAAGGGTGTTAAAGGAGCTATTATTGAAGCCTCTGGTTTTGAAGAAGTTGGAGATCAAGGGCTTCTATTAAAAGATCAAATTTTAAAAATTACAGATAATTTCTCAAAGATCAGAATTGTAGGACCTAATTGTACGGGGCTCACCAAGATTGATGGAGATAGCAATAATAAAAGGGGTGAAAAAGGTGGATTTTTTTCAAGTTTTGTCGTTTTTACTAAATATAAACGTGGAAATATAGCAATAATCACGCAATCAGGTATGTTAAATGGTGGTTATTTAATGTCAATAATGGAACAATATCCTAGTCTAGGTATTAGATATTCGTGCGCGATTGGAAATAAGATGGATTTAAATGAAATAGACTTTTTGAAGTATTTCATAGTAGATCCTAGTGTGAATATTATTGCTATATACCTCGAATCATTCAAAGATCCTCGAAAATTTATTAAATTATGTCAAAAAGTAAAAGAGATCCCTAATAAAACTATAATCTTAGTTAAGGGTGGTTTAACTTCACAAGGACAAAAAGCTTCACAGAGTCATACAGGAGCATTGGCTGAAAATTCACAATTAATCAATGCAGTTATTAAACAATCAGGAATAATTCAAGCAAAAAGTTTTCATGACTTATTTCAATTTGCTAATACATTTTCAATGGTATATCATACAAACAAAATATTGCCTAAAGAAGGTGATGTTTCTTTAGTTGTTGGATCTGGTGGCGCAGGTACAATTTCAGCTGATTTAACTGTTCAATATGGATTAAAATTCCCAATTTTAAGTGAAAAAACCTACCAAATTCTTAAAAATTTCTTTCCTGATTGGATGCCTCCAAATAAATTCGCACTTGTAGATATCTGGCCAACGATGGAAAAAGCAATGATGAATGGAATTAACTCTGAAATAGTACTAAATAAAATATATCAGGCATTATTGGATGACTCCAATATAGAAGGAGTTTTCAGTATGATGTTTTGTTCAAGCCGCTTCAGAAATATGAGCAATTTTGATAAATCAATTGAAACTTTCAATCAGATGTCAAGAAAACCTCTATTTTTTTATTTAGTTGGTGATTTAAGAGAGGTTAAAAGAATTTCACTTTTGCTAAGCAAATATAATATACCAAATTTTCTTAGTATAGAAGAAATGATCAAGAATTTTTCGATCTTGGTCCAAGAATCAAAAAATAAAAGCAAAAATTAAAAGTAGATAATACTATTATGGTTCGAATATTGTGTATAGGTGATTCACACATACCTATTCGTGCCAATGATCTTCCTGAACAAATTTATAATAAAATAAATGAATTGACACGAACAAAACTTTTTGATTACACTTTATTTACTGGTGATGTAATTAATTTTCCTGAATTTCTTGACTTATTGAACCGAAAAACAAATAGAACTCTTTTTCGAGTAATTGGAAACATGGATTATTATTATGGGATTCGGGATTCACCCACTTTTCAAAAATTAAGTACTTTTTTTGAAGATAAAGATAAATTCACCATAGGGTTAACTCATGGTTCGCAGATTAAACCACGAGGAGACCACAGTCAATTGGAGAATTTGGCTATTGAGAAAGGATATAATATTTTAGTTTCAGGACATACGCATAAAGAGGAGGTTTTTCTTACAAATAAAGGGATTTTATTAATAAATCCTGGAAGTGTCACAGGGGCATGGTCATTTGTAGCAAGTGGTATTCCTTCTTTTATTGAATTATCTATTGATGAGACAACAAAAGAAATTGTTGTAAAGCTCTTCCAAATTGATAAAAAGGAAAGACAAATCACAGATTTTGTATATTACTTTATTTTAAAGAATAATCAGATTAAAAAAATGATTTAAGAATTCTTATTCAATGATTAAATAATTTTAATTAGGATTTAATCTAAAACTAGAATTTTTGGGAGTTTTAAAAGAATTCCAAAATTATTTTTACCACTTGATCCTTTTGAAAATCGTAATTTTCTATAACCAAATCTATTTTTTTTTAGGAGCATATGGAGTGTTGAATTTTCTCCATTTACGAAGAATAGCAAGTCTTCTGGAGCAGCCATAACCTCTAAATCATATTCATCTAATTTTCCCCTATTTAAACTAAAATTTCCTTCTCCAGCAATTAAATTTACCCAAAAATAATAATCCTTTTCAATTTGAAAGCCTAAATTTATCTTTGCTTTAAAATTATTCAACAATTTTTCATTTTTAGGATATTTTTGTTTATCTTTTATTATACTTTCAATTGTCTGTTGAAAAGTAATATAAAGATTTTCCTTTTCTTCTTCTTTCATTTTTATCTAACCAAATTTTCAAATTTTAAATATGTCCCCTTTTATTCCTTTTTAATTGAATACTACCAAGTGATTATAGTTTTTATTAAATTATTAAATTTAATAATATTATTAACAAAAATATTATTTACAATTTAAAGCAATTTTTTTATATCAAATCTAGAAATTTTAATTTTAAAGGTGAAAAATATAAATGTGGTATTTTTACGGTCCTAACATTATATTTGGTGAAGATGCGTTAGATTTCTTGGAAAATATAAAGGGAAATAAATGTTTTATTGTTACGGATCGAGGCATTGAAGAGGTTGGGCTATTAAGTATATTAATTGAGAAGCTAGACAAATATCAAAGGAATTATACAATATTTAAAGATATAGTTCCAGATCCTCACGAAGAGGATGTTATGAAAGGTAAAGAAAAGTGTATTAAATTTGCGCCTGATTTAATTATTGCATTAGGCGGGGGTTCTGTTATAGATACCGCTAAAGCAATTTGGTGTTTATATGAATTTCCAGATTATAATATAGATAATATTCAAATTAATAATTATGAAATATTTGAAATGGGGAAAAAAGCAAATTTAATTGCAATTCCCACTAATTCTGGAACAGGAGCAGAAACAACAAATGTTGCAGTTATATCTAGATATGAAGATAATGTCTGGAGAAAAATCTTTTGTATGAATAAAGGTTTAGTACCTACCTATGCGATTGTTGACCCTATATTTACTAAAAATATGCCTCCTACATTAACAATACATACAGCATTTGATGCATTAGCTCATTCGGTTGAATGTTTAATTTCTCTTTGGGGTAATGAATTTAGCAATGCTTTAGCATTAAAAGCTATAGAGCTTATATTTAAATATTTGCCAATAGCATATAAACAAGGAGAAAATAAGGAGGCAAGAGATATGATGCATCAAGCAGCAACCATCTCTGGATTAGCTTTTGGCAATGCTCAAGTTATGCTTGCACATACTTTAGGTCATACTTTTGGTTCACTCTTTCATGTACCACACGGAGAAGCCTGTGGAATTTCTCTTCCTTATGCAGTACAATACATTTTAAATGATCCTAGTGGAACTTCTGAGGCTATAAAAATCTACGGCAAGTTAGCCAAACAACTAAGTTGGGCTAAATGGGATGAGGATGATAAAAAAGCAGCTTATAGAGTAGTGGATAAGATTAAAGAACTACAAAAAGAAGTTAATTTTCCCTTAAGCCTTAAAGAAACAGGTGTATCTAAAAAAGATTTTGAGGAACATTTTAAAACTCTAATTTCATTATGCTTTCAAGAAGCTACTAGCGTATTAGTACCTAGAATCCCAAATAAAACAGAATTTGAAAAATTATTCATTTATACCTATGAAGGGAAGGATATAGACTTCTAATCTTATATCTAAAAGTTTTATTTTAAATCTTAAATTTTTCTATTTTTTTATTTAAAATCGTTCTAATTCTATTTATAATGCAAATGTATCAAACATAAATATAATCAGATTATATTATTTTTTAAAGTATATTTGATAATTATTATAGTAAAATATTAGATCAATTAATATAAAAATGAATCTTAAAGAAAAAGAACAAAAAGCACTAGAGATAATCGAAGATTATATTGGAGAATCAATATCAGAAACATCTCCTTTAGAGCGATATTCTCTCGGATATTATATGCAAGATCAGACTATTATTGGCTTAAGTCTATTTTCATGTAGATTATCAAATATTCCAAAAGAAATCAAGGAATTATCATCACTTAAATATCTCTATCTAAGAGGAAATAACCTAGAAAATATCTCAGAAGAATTAATGTCTCTTAATTCCCTTGAAGTTTTAGATTTAAGTGAAAATGAATTGAACATACTACCTGACTCGATTAGTCTTCTTACCCAACTAAAAGAATTACATTTAGAATCGAATCACTTGAAAAATTTACCGCAATCTCTTGGATCTCTTGAACTTTTAGAAATTTTAGATTTAAGTGAAAATGAATTGGAAAGTATTCCCTCTTCATTGGGTTTGATGGGTTCTTTAAAAACTTTGGATTTAAGTGGAAATAATATTGAAGAACTGCCAATTTCAATAGGAGAACTTCATTCTTTAGAAATTTTATATTTAGGAAATAATAAATTAAGAACTCTTCCAGAATCAATAGGTAACCTATTATCATTAAAAAGATTGAATTTAAGGAACAATCTGCTAACTGAACTTCCAAAATCCATTGCTAAGCTGTCTTTTCTGACATCGCTTTTCTTAAAAGGTAATAATTTAAGAAAATTACCAGACTCTATTGGGCAATTAGGAAATCTAATATATTTAGGGTTGATATCAAATAAGTTAGAAAAACTTCCTGATTCAATTGGGTCTCTATTTTCATTAAATAATTTGAATCTTTCATCTAATAACTTAAAAGAGCTTCCTAAATCAATAGGTTTTTTAAAATCATTACTTCGATTGGAATTGTCAAATAATAAGTTAAAATTACTTCCCTCATCAATAGGTAATCTAACGACTCTTCAAGTTTTGAAATGTGATAATAATGAATTAACGGAAATTCCCGATTCTATAGGAAATCTTATAAATCTTGAGACTTTAAATCTTGAAATAAATAATTTAGAAGAAATTCCTGAATCTATTAGTCTTTTAAAATCTTTAAAAGAAATGAACTTGTATGATAATAAAATAGAAAAGCTTCCAGATTCAATTGGAAAGCTTTCCTCTCTAAAAATACTAGATTTGAGTAAGAATGAATTACAAGAGATTCCAGATTCATTAGGATCACTAGAATCACTTCTTGAATTAGATTTATCCACAAATCAGTTAATAAATCTTCCCTCATCAATAGGTAATTTTCCTTTAATAAAAATATTAATGTTAGGATTTAATCGCTTAGAGAGTATTCCTAAATCAATTGGATTCTTAACGAGTCTTGAAGTTCTTGATATAGGTAAAAATCGCTTGGAGAGTATTCCTGAATCAATTGGTGCATTAACATCACTTAAACATTTATATCTCTATTATAATGAACTAAAAGAGATTCCAGATTCTATAGGATCTTTACATTCATTAAAATATCTATATTTAGGAAATAATAAGTTATATACATTACCCGAGTCTATAGGATTTCTAAAATCTTTAAAATATTTATTCTTAAGGACAAATCATTTAAGTCAATTACCAGATTCACTTGAATCGCTGCCATCTATTAAATATCTTAATATAGAAAAAAATAATTTAAAAGGTTATCTAAATTTTTTACACAAACTTGAACTTCGGGGTATAAAAATATTAAAATGATACCTAGTTCAAAAATATCATTTCAATTTTTCAAATATTTTTAATTTTTTACGAATTATGATAATTTTTTAATTATTTCTTTCTGAAAAAGTAATTTAACCGAAATATTATTTACATAATTTATTTATACCCTATAAATAATATAACTTAAATATTAATTGGAGTTAGTTAAAAATATGGACATTTCACGAGCTATGAGAATCAAATTACCTAATGAACTACCACCACATCCTGGATTTATTGAAGGTATAAGACGAGCACCATCTAGAGGATATAATCTAAATTCTGCCCAGACAAAATTAGCTTTAAAAAATGCTCTTAGATATATTCCTCCTGATCTACATGAGAAATTAGCGCCAGAATTCTTAGATGAATTGGTTACAAGAGGAAGAATTTATGGATATCGCTATAGACCTAAAGGAAATATTAAAGCAAAATCTATAGGTGAATATAAAGGAAATACACTTGAGGGAAAAGCTTTACAAGTTATGATCGACAATAATCTCGATTTTGATGTAGCTTTATATCCATATGAATTAACTACATATGGTGAAAGCGGTCAAGTTTTTCAAAACTGGATGCAGTATTGTCTAGTAAAAAAGTATCTTGAATTATTAACTGAAAATCAAACTCTAGTTATCGCTTCTGGACACCCATTAGGACTTTTTCCAACTTCCTCTCATGCTCCAAGAGTAATTTCTACAAATGGTTTAATGGTGGGCATGTTTGATAATCCAGATGATTTTTCGTTAGCTGCGGCTTTAGGGGTTGCTAACTACGGTCAAATGACAGCTGGTGGATGGATGTATATTGGTCCACAAGGTATTGTTCATGGTACTTATATTACTTTATTAAATGCAGGAAGGTTGTATCTAAATATATCTCAAGATAAAGATTTGAAAGGTAAATTATATCTGTCATCCGGGTTAGGTGGGATGAGTGGAGCACAAGCTAAAGCAGTAGAAATAGCTGGTGGTATTGGCGTTATAGCAGAGGTTGATGAATCTAGAATAAATACTAGATATGAACAAGGATGGGTCTCTCGGATCTCTGATAATTTAGACGAAATATTTGATTGGGTTGAAGATGCAAGAAATATGTTACAACCGTTATCAATAGCTTATCATGGAAATGTTGTTAATCTATGGAAATATGTTGTGGAGAAAAATATTAAAGTAGAACTTGCTTCAGATCAAACTTCTTGTCATGCTGTTTATGAAGGGGGCTATACACCTTATCAAATAACTTTTAAAGAAGGTAGAGACTTAATTAAAAACAATATTGAGAGATTTAAACAACTTGTTGATGAATCTTTAAAAGAACAATTTAAGTTTATTAAAATAATGACAGAAAGGGGAATGCATTTTTGGGACTATGGTAATTCGTTTATGAAGGCTGTATTTGATGCTGGTGTAAAAAATATAGCAAAAAATGGAATAGATACATCGGAAGGGTTTATATTTCCTTCTTATGTAGAAGATATAATGGGTCCGATTTGTTTTGATTATGGTTATGGACCATTTAGATGGGTTTGTCTTTCAGGTAAAGAAGAAGATTTAGATAAAACTGATCAAGCAGCTATGAGTTATATTAACCCAGAAAAGAGAGCTCAAGATAGAGACAATTATTATTGGATTCGAGATGCTAAAAAAAATAGACTAGTTGTTGGAACAAAAGCAAGAATTTTATATGCCGATGCCTTAGAACGCATGAATATTGCTCTAAAATTTAATAATTTAGTAAGGAAAGGAGAAATTGGACCAATAATGTTAGGAAGAGATCATCATGATGTTTCTGGAACAGATTCACCTTTTAGAGAGACATCAAATATCAGAGACGGAAGCAATATAATGGCAGAAATGGCAGTTCATAGTTTTACTGGGAATGCTGTTAGAGGTATGACATACGTAGTTCTATCTAATGGAGGAGGTGTTGGTATTGGAAAATGTTTCAATGGGGGTTTTGGATTAGTTTTAAATGGATCTGAAAAGGTTGATAATGTCATCAAAAATGCGATTGAATGGGATGTTATGGGAGGTATAGCCAGAAGAAGTTGGGCGAGAAACCCTAATGCATTAGAGACTGCTAGCAATTGGAATATCAAAAATGAAGAAAGAGGCCATATAACATTACCATTTACTGCAAAAGATAAACTCTTAGAAAGTATTATAGATAATTATTTAAAAAAGCTAAAATGAAAAACACATCGATTTAAATTTTTTAAAAAATTTTTAATTTGGAATATATCAACATTTTGATCTATTTAATAATAAAATAGCGAATTAAAATGAATGATATTTTTAAATATGGACTTGACAATTTGACTTCAGATAAAGCTTTAAAAATATCAAGAGGTCATCTAAAAGGAATTTTAACTGATGAGGTAAAACAGCGGGTTATTAGAAATTATAATGTTGTACAATCAATAGCTAAAGGAGAAAAATTAGTATATAGCATAAATACAGGATTTGCTTCTCTATGTACCACTAGAATCTCAAAAGAAGAAACTGGAAAATTACAAGAAAATCTCCTTAAAAGTCATAGTGTTGGAGTAGGATCTCCAATTGATCTTGAAATTTCTAAATTGATGATGATCTTAAAGGTACAAGCATTATCAATGGGTAATTCCGGAGTATCTTTAAATGTAGTAGAACGAATATGTTGGCATATAGATAACGATTTTATTCCATTAGTTCCTGAACAAGGCTCCGTAGGAGCATCGGGAGATTTAGCACCCTTGGCTCATTTATTTCTTCCTTTGATTGGATTAGGTTATTTATCTAAGAAGAGGAGTAATTTCATTCCAACAAGAAAAATTCTTGAAGAGAAAAATTTAAAACCATTAAATCTACAAGCAAAAGAAGGCGTAGCGTTAATTAATGGAACACAATTTATGGCAGCTTGCGCTATAAAAATTATCGAAAAGTTTTCCAATTGTCTTGATCATGCTGATCTGATTGGAGCTCTAACACTTGAAAGTTATTTAGGATCTCCTCAACCATTTGCGGAAAAACTTATAAACTTAAGACCCCACCAAGGTGCTGTAATTGTAGCTAAAAGAATGAGAAAATTTTTAGAAGATTCTCAATTAGTAGAATCTCATAAAGATTGTGGAAGAGTGCAAGATCCTTATTCTATTCGATGTATTCCACAAGTTCATGGTGCATCAAGAGATGCCCTCTCTCATTTAAAAAAAAAAGTAGAATGTGAAATTAATTCTGTCACTGATAATCCTATTGTTTTTAATGAAAATGAGACATACAGTGGTGGAAACTTTCATGGACAACCACTAGCTTTACCTATTGATTATATTAGCATAGCTGCTTCTGAACTTGGAAATATTTCAGATCGTCGTATATTTCTATTGTTAGAAGGTAAATGGGGCTTACCATTATATCTAATAGAAAATGCAGGATTAAATTCAGGATTTATGATGGCTCAATATACTTCAGCAGCTTTAGTTAGTGAGAATAAGTCTCTTTGTTTTCCTGCAAGTGTAGATAGTATACCCACAGGTGGAGGACAAGAAGATCATGTAAGTATGGGGTCTATAAGTGCTAGAAAAGCTCTTAGAATTATATGCAATCTTGAGAAAATTTTAGCAATTGAACTTTTATGCTCAACGCAAGCATTTGATTTTAGAAGACCTTTAAAATCTAGCAAAATATTAGAAGCATGTTATAAATATATTCGAGAGAGGATTCCCCATATAAATGAAGATACAATTCTCTCGAAATATATAGATATAGCAATAGAAATTATAAGAAGTAATAAATTATTAGATATCGCTCAAGAATTTTTGAGGTAAAATAATTTGTTTGTAGCATCAACATATTTGAAAAAAGAGATCTTCTCTGATCTCGAACCTGATCTTGTTGTATTTCATGCAAATGAATTAGTTACAATGAACACCAAATTAGGCGCACCAAGAATCGGCAAAAATATGTCCGAATTAGCAATTATTAATGATGGGGCAGTAGCAGTTAAAGAGGATAGAATTGTATTTATAGGGACAACAGCAGAATTAATGTCAAAATTTGAATTCGGGAAAATTCCAATTAAGTTAGATGCCACAAATAAGCTAGTAACACCTGGATTAGTTGATCCACATACTCACATTATTTTTGATGGTACACGTGAAAATGAATTATCTATGAAACTTGCTGGAAAAACATATATTGAAATCTTAGAAGCAGGAGGAGGAATTTTAAAGACAGTTCAGCAAACTCGAAAAGCATCATTGGAAACATTAGTCGAAAATGGAAAGAAAATCTTGAATAGGATGATGTCCCATGGAACGACTACAGTAGAAGTAAAATCTGGGTATGGTTTAACTACTGATAGTGAAATTAAACAATTAAAAGCTATACAAATCTTAAATGAAGAACATCCATTAGATTTAATTCCCACATTCTTAGGAGCGCATGCAATACCACCAGAATATAAAGACCGTCCTGATAAATATGTTGAATTAATTATTTCAGATATGATTCCTAAAATTGCGAAAGAAAGTTTAGCTGAATTTTGCGATGTATTTTGTGAAAAAGGAATCTTTACAATAAAACAAACTCGTAAAATATTAAAAAATGCAATTAGATACGGTTTAAAACCTCAAATCCATATTGATGAGATTGAAGATTCTAATGGTGCATTATTGGCATCTGAGTTAAGAGCAATTCAAGTAGGTCATTTATTAAAATCAAATGATAAAGGTTTAAATGCTATGGTGGACTCGGGAGTGATAGCTACTCTTTTACCAGGAACTCCTTTTTGTTTAATGTTAAACCAATACGCACCTGCCAGAAAAATGATTGAGTTGGAATTACCCATAGCTTTAGCCACGGATCTCAATCCAAATTGCTGGACGGAATCAATGCAGATGATCATTACATTAGCATGTTATAATATGAAACTTTCCCCAGCAGAAGCGCTCACAGCTGCAACAATTAATGGAGCTTGCGCAATTCAAAGACAGGATGAAATAGGAAGTCTTGAAATAGGGAAAAAAGCGGATTTAATAATTTTTAATGTACCAAATCATGAATTCCTACCTTATCATTTTGGAATAAATCTAGTATCAAAGGTTGTAAAAAATGGAACTGTAGTAGTTGATAATGATTTAACCTCCTAAGTTATTAAAAATCGAAATAATATTCTAATAAGTGTTTTTCTTCTAGCTTATCTGGTTTATCAAGTTGTAGATAATATTCTAAAGAGTTAAGAACAGCACCGAGCGGTAAGACCCCTACTAATTCTGAACCTATTACAGAGACGCCATATCGAGCAGCTTCCAGTCTCACTAGTTCCATTTGTCTGTATAGTGGGGTTTTCCTATAATTAATATTTGAAATCCCAACTTGTACAAAATCTCGATCCTTTATTTCTGTTCCCATCGCTTTAATATTTACAAGCCCACCTGATTTCAAATGTATAGCTTTCGCAATTTTTTTTGCTATTCTAACATCTTTTGTTCCTAGATTGATATTAAAACTAATTAATGGATATCTTGCTCCAGTTATTATCGCACCAGCAGTAGGATGGAACTCAGATGGTCCATAATCAGGTTTCCGATCAAAATCAGTTTTAATCTTTTCTTTTAATTCTTCATATTCACCTTTTCGAATATTATCAATATTTTTTCGCTCTATTTTCCGAGCAGACTCTTCATAGAGATAAATGGGTACCGCTTCTTTTGCCATGGCCTCTGCAAACCTTATTGATAGATCTATACACTCTTCTATCGTTACATTTTGTGCAGGAACAAATGGAACTACATCAACAGCACCTATTCGAGGATGTTGACCTTTATGAGTATTCATGTCAATTAATTCAATAGCTTTTTTTGCTGCATCAATGTTTGCAATTAAAACGGCCTCAGGAGTGCCAACAAAAGTAACTACAGCTCTGTTATAATTAGAATCATATTGTACATCCACAATACGTGTATTTGGAGTACTTTTAATTTTAGAAACAATTTGTTCAATTTTCTCACTATTAGTTCCTTCGCTGTAGTTCGGAACCGATTCGATTATTTTTTTTAATTTATCTTTTTCCATATAAAAAACCTTTTTTGATCAAGTTATTACTTGAATTAATATGAATATATCATAATGAATATTTCTTTTTATTGTATGTTTTATCAGTAAATACGTAAATCAATAACACTTGTAAAAAAAGTGATAATTTGATATATTTAATTTCTAAAATTAACATTTAAGTGTTAATATGTCTTCTAAATCACAAAAAAACAAATAACTTGTTTAGTTAGTCTATTGATTAATTTGATTCCAAAAAGTAAAGATCTAGTTATTATGAAATTTGGAGGTTCATGCCTTCAAGATGCTAAAACATTTGAACAAACAACAAAAATTATTAAAGATTACATAAAAAAATCAAAATTAATTGTTGTTGTTTCCGCTATCAAAGGAATAACTGATAAACTTCTTGATTTTTATGAAAAATCTTGTAGTGAAAGTGAAATATGTAAACAAATTCTTTCAGAAATTAATATGATACATAGAAAATTAATAAGTCAAACCCTCAATTCAAATAAAGAGGAGTACGGGAAGGCATTAGATTATTTGAGGAAAAATTTTGATGAATTAACACAATTAGGAAAAGTAATTCAATTAATTCGACCTAGTGATGATATCCAAGATCTTGTTCTTTCTTATGGAGAAAAACTTAGTACCTTTATATTAACTCAATATTTAAATTCGATTGGTATTAAAGCTGATTTTATATTATCTCATTAATTAATTATTACCGATGATAATTTTGGAAATGCAATGCCATTATTAGAGGATTCTGAATTCATGATTAACGAAAAGTTAATACCATTAATAAAAAGAACTAATAATCAAGTTATTTGTGTTACAGGTTTCTTTGGATCCACAAAAAGCGATAAAAAGATTACTACACTAGGCAGAGGGGGAAGTGATTTAACTGCAGCTGTGCTTGGATATTCACTACAATCTACATTTAATTGCAAAGTAATTTATTGGAAAGATGTTAAAGGATTTTTAGATGCTGATCCAAAAGTTGCTGAAAGAACTTCTCTTTTAAGATATATTTCATATGTAGAAGCAAAAGAACTTGCATTCTTTGGATCAAAAGTATTACATCCCCTTTGTCTTGATGTAAGTGAAAAAGGAAATGTTCCATCAGAAATTAGAGACTTCAATGATCCGATGTCAAATGAATTCACATCTATAACTAAAGAAATTGTTACAAGTGGAAAAATAATAAAAGCAATAACGTCTATTTATAAACTCTCTATGGTTACAATTGAAAGTGATACAATGGTTCCTTTACCTGGAACTGCCTCTAAGCTTTTTTCACTTCTAGGAGATAATAAAATTAATATTGTTTTCATTTCACAGAGCTCTTCAGAAAATAATTTAACTTTTGGAATAGAATTTAGAGATTCAAAAAAAGTAAGTTTTCTTCTAAGAAATTCAGAATTTTTTGGTAAAAAGTGGTTCCGTATTAAAATAAATAATGAGATTTCTTTAGTAGCAGTTATTGGTGCAGGTGTGCTTCATACTCCTGGAATCGCTGGCAAAGTATTTACAACTCTTGGAGACAATGATATAAATATATTAGCTATTGCCCAAGGATCTTCAGAGTTGAATTTTACAGCTATAATCGAAAGAAAAAATTGTAAAAAAGCAATTAACATATTATATAATACATTCATTTAATAAGAAAAAAAATTTGAGAATATTAAGTTAAATTAGAAAAATTTTTCAAAGTTCTCTTTTGCAATTTCTTTTCTAATATTTTCTCCTTGTTCTGGAGTAAGATTTTTTAAAAGAGCTTCGTTGCATATTTTTTTCCCGATAATAACTTTTGGATTAATTGCCCAATTTACATTTAACAATAAACACAGATAATATACTGATGACAATATAAATGCAATAAGATGTCCAATATTAATTTCTGTTGGATCTAAAATTGAAATTTTTGCTGTTGGGACTCTTTCTTGAATTAAAGCTTGAAATGTAGAATCAGCTTGATAATTAACAATACTCTGAGCACCTTTTCCATCAATATAATCAATGGAGGAGCTTAATAAAATTTCAGGCATCTCATTATTGATTGTCCACAAAATTGGTATAACAATTCCTTTAGTTCCCCCCAGTAAGAATTCTAAAGTAGAATGTTGGCAAATTGGAGCTGGTCGAGAAGTACCCATCATTCCTTTTTCATCTTTTCCAGTACTTTCAGATATTCCTTGAACCCATAATCCAACACTTCCCTCAATGTTTTTTGAATATGGCATTGAAAAAACTACTTTATATCCCTTATTATATAAAGTAAAAAGATAAGTTGCTAATTCTATAGCTGGATGATCCTCATATTTTGAAAATATTTGATAGGATTCATCTAATCCCCTTAAAAATTCTCTCACATCAATACCAGCCATATAGGCAGGAACAATTCCTACATTTGTAACAGATCCAGCGTATCGTCCAGAAAGATCAGGTACGTCTAAAATAGGATAATCTAATTTTTTTAAAATTTGATTCATCGTTCCCATTGAAGAAAGACCCAAGAATTTATACCCTTTTTTCAAAAAAATTCCAATCGTTGAATTAATATCTAAGGTTTCTCCTCCTCTTGATATTGGTATTACAATAGAATTTTCTGGAGACGTTTTCTCTAAACATCCTTTTAGTTCTACCGCTCTTGAACTTGTTACAGGAAATATCTTTCTTTTTGCTAGGTGTTTTAAAGCAAGTAGCGTTTGAATTGAGCCTCCTGTTCCTAAAACAATAATATTTTTAAGCTTATCTGTTAGAAATTGATCTGTTGTCCTTTGAATTTTATCAATATTTAAGTAAGTTTTTGTATCAAAGAAAAAAGGAGCATCCCAATTATCTTTATTAGCTAATATTACATTTATAGAATTTTTTATGATGGAATTGTTTATTATGGGATAATATTCTAATTTAATATTTGAATTCATGAGTTTCTATCCTAAACCATTAGAAAATTGATTAATACATTTATATAATTCAATCTTGTTTTTATTATTTTATTAATTAATTTCTATTGTAATTTATTGAAAATTGTCGATTCTATTTCTTTTATCAGTTAATAGAAATTTGAAAATTTGAACTCTATTTTATTTAAAATAAGCAGCTTAACAACTAATCATAATAAAAACTACATTTAAAAAAAGCACTAATTTTATTATATAGTGATCATTCATGGCTAAAGCAACTCAAATAGAAGATAGCAATAATAATGAATTTGAAATGGGTAAACCTTATTATTGTATAGAATGTAAACGTAATCATACAAAAGGAAAAATCTATAAGGAACATCTAGATTTTGCCCAATTTGAAAATAACAATGAAGAAAATAATAAGGAAGATATGAATAGTGAAGATTATGATGATGAAGTAGAAATAATTGATGCTTTTGATGATTTAGAAAAAGAAGGAATTAATTTTGAAAATAATGAGGAATTTGAATATGATGCAGATATAGACACAAATAATGTTCATAATACTGAAGTTGGGTTAAACGAATGCATTGATGCAGTAAAGAAACTCCCTGGAGTAGGAGAAGCCACTTTAAATAAATTGATAAAAGCGGGATTTTCTAGTTTAGAATCAATCGCCTTTACACCTCCCGGTATCATTCAAGAAGAAAGTGGTCTTGGTGAAAAGACCACAATTAAACTAATTAAGGCATCAATGGAAAAGCTTAATATTGGATTTAAATCTGCCGAAGATGTGTGGGAACATAGGAAAAATATCACTCGTATTACCACAGGCAGTCAAGAATTAGACGATTTATTAGGGGGTGGTGTCGAAACAGGAAGTGTAATTGAATTCTTTGGGGAATTTAGAACAGGCAAAACACAAATTATGCATCAGTTATGTGTGAATGTTCAAATGTCGGAAGAAAAGGGAGGAATTAATGGGAGGGCTTTATACATAGACACTGAAGGTACATTTAGACCAGAAAGGATTATCCAGATGGCTGAAGGTTTGGATATGGATCATAAAGAAGTATTGAAAAATATTATCTTTGGACGTGCATACAACAGCGATCACCAAATCCTCCTTATTAAAGAAGCTGCAAATCTAGTTAAGGAAAAAAATATTAAATTAATTGTAGTTGATTCCTTAATTGGTCATTTTAGAAGTGAATATATAGGACGTGGTACTTTAGCAAATCGGCAACAACTCATAAATTCTCATTTACATGATTTATTAAGATTATGTGATATTTATCCAGATTTGGCAATCCTTATAACAAATCAAGTTCAAGCTAAACCTGACGTTTTTTATGGTAATCCTCTCCAAGCTACTGGAGGAAATGTCGTTGCACATGGTTCAACAATAAGAGTTTATTTAAGAAAAGGTAAAGGAGAACAAAGAATTGCTAAAATTGTCGATGCTCCCCATTTACCTGAAGGAGAAGCTATTTTTTCTATTACTGAAAATGGGATTACTGATTAATTTATAATGAAGTGATTTTTAAATTTAAAGAATAAGTTAAAATTCAATTAAAAATTAGATTCTTATTTTCCAACCATCTTTCTGTGTGAATTGTATCTTTTTATCATAATTCATTTGATATATAATCATACTTATAGATTTTTCAGAAATTGTTATTTTTTTTTCCTTTGCTCTCTCCAAATCTTTTTCAATAAGGATTTTTAGTGTTTTGATTGATTTTTCATCATAAAGGATTTTTAAGATAATTGTTTCGACTTGTTCCTTTATACTTAAAGGAATCTTAAGAATTTCATCTTTTTCCGAAATTGATGATAAAACATTTATTTCTTGCCCTTTATCTTGTTCTATTACGATTGTTTTAACTTTTACCGTTTTTTGTGTATCTTTTGTTTCCTCAAGTTTTGCAATACTTTTATCATCACTTATGTTTTGTATAGTTCTATCTTTAGTATAATTAATAGCTTCATTTTGATCGATAGAAATTGAATTCTTAAATTCATTTTTTTCAATTTCTTTATTCTTCACATCTTTCTCTTTTTTCGTACTTTTCTTCTTTAAAAAAGCTACTCATATCTCAAAAGTTAAAATTTTGAAATTCTATAAAATATTATTTTTTTTTTTAGGATAAAAATTTATTTACTACTTTTAATATCTATTCCAAGTAATTTTAATCGAATATAGATCCTTTATTCTTTCAATGAAAGGGAAAAAAATGTTATTTATAAATAAAAAAAAAATAAAAAAAATCAAACTAGCTTTTCATATTCTTTTGATTTGTTTGATAGTCTCTTGACTTCTTTTGTCATATCAGTTACTCCCAATTTAAATATTTCTGATGCAATTTTTGAAGAAATTTTGTATTTCTGGGCAGCTTCATTATAGCTTTCTTTTTTAACAGCTAACTTTGCCTCCTTTTCAAGATTTTTCATCTTAATAGTAAGATCTTCGATTTTAGTCAAACGAATTAGATCATCGATTTCTTGGGATTCTTTCATTAATTCCCAATTTAAAGCGATTTTTGAAGCATTCTGAAAGACTTTAATGCTTTTCTCGTAATCCTTCTCTTTCTTTGCCGCTAAAGCATTCTTTTTTAAGTTCTTTATTTCTTTTTTAGCTCCTTTTGGAGTTTCAATTACAGCAGCTCCAATTTTAGATTCAATTGGAGCAGAAATAATTTCCTGTCGCTCCGTTAAACTTACAAAATATGCTTCTCTTTCAGCAGGACCCATTTGGGAAAGGTCATTAACTAATTTTTGTCGTTCTTCAGGACTTAAATTAACTAATTCTGAAACTTTTTGATTAATAAGGTTTAATTCTTGTTGAGAAATAGGTTTAGTCTCAATAGTAGATATCTCAATTGGCATTAGTATTTTCGTATCTCGTAATTCTTTAATACCCATAAAAATTTGAGGCGTATCTTTACCTATTTTTTCTACAGCTTCTTTTAATAGGGTTGCAATAAAGAAGAAATTTCTTTCTGATTCCTTCATTAAATTATTCGCGATTTTTAACACATTTCTTGATTGAGCCTTTTTTAATACTTTAGCGCTAGAATATTCGTAAGTGATTTCATGTGGTAATATAATTGAAGTATTCAATTTATCATCAATAATAACTCCAGCATCTCTAAAGAGATTTAATTGGCCTCTCCAACTTGGAAGATCTTTGTCGTAATGTCTTTCAAAAACGTGAATGAACTCCATCAAATTTCGTCTTAAAATAATTGAAGCCTTTTTACTTAAAACTAAGGCCACTCGTATATATTCTCCATCTGAAAGTAACAACATTTTATCTCCGTAAGTGATTTCATTTAATTCTTCCTGACTCACCAAATCTTTTCCGAAGCTACTTATAGCAGATATAAAACCTGAAATTAATTCAGGATCAATTTGCTCTGAACCGAATGATTTGAAAAAGATGCATGTACCTGTACCCTTATAAAGTACTAAAATATGTTCTAAGTTAATAGCATCGTCAAAAATTGTTTTTACTTCAGTAAGAATTCGAGTTTTCTCACGTTTCTTAGGAACAATCACACCTCGATAAATCGCAACTGAACCTCCTGCGGCAGCAATAGCAATACCCGCAATTATTAAATATAGTAAGAGGTCTTCGAAAGTTAATCCAGAAGGAGGAATAACGTTAATATCAGAAATGGTTAAAATTTCTCCAACATGATAATATTCTGCTTCTAATCTTACAGATAAACTCATGTTGCGAACAACAGCATCTATAGTTATTACAAAAAATACTCCACCGCTACTATTAGTACTTTTAGTAAGAATTTCTGATGACGTTGTACCATCGAAAGTAGGTGTAATTATAACATTAGAACCAATTAAAGGTAACCAATTAGTACCATTATTATATTGTGCTCTAAATACTATTTTAAAGGTTTCACCTGCGGTTACCTCCACAGGTTTAGAAATTATTTGTAACTCTACATTATATCTTGCTTTTATTGTTATATTAAAATTAATACTAGCTTCTTCGTAATTAATTTTATTAACTTTAACTGTTAATGTATAAGCGCCTATTGAAGGTAAATCTGTAATTGAGATATATCCTTTGAATGAATTAGTATTTGCATCAAAACTTATAGTTTCTGTTAGAGTTCCTTGATTTGCAGGGTTTCCTATTTCAATATATTCTATTAAGTAGGAATTAACTTCTGATTTAATCAAATTATTATTATAATCTATATCAGTTATATTGAAATCTACATACAAATCGCGTTCTTCAAATATAGGATATTTACCCGCTATTGGATCTAAACTTCCTTCACCTCCAGGGTCTGAAAGAAAAATGTTAGGTATATCAGTAAGATTTCCTCTCAGATAGAAAGTAATATAGTTTAAGCTCCAATTATAATTTGGTTGGAGTGATGCATTTAACTCAAACCTTATCCAGCCGGAATTTAACCCAAATGTGCTTATATTTAACTCATAAAGACCTGGAGTTCCAGTTAGATACAGCCATTTGGATCTTGATGATCCCGTTTGGTTGTCTTTTACAATAATATCATCTGTACTTAATCCCGTGATAACCTCATTGTTATCGGTATCATTAAAATAGAAGATAACTGTTTGATTGAGGTGATCTTTTCTTATAAGTATTGAATTATACGATTGGATATCTATAAAAGTCTGAGTGTTGACTACTCTAAGTTGTAAAGAAATAATCTGTGTTTCATTTCCAGTAGCAGAAATACTGAAATTGCAAATATATTTAGAGGGAGATGCATCCACATACGTAGTATTAAGTTCAATAGAATAATTTCCTTGCCCTATTGGAGTCCAAGACCAAATAAAGCTGGAATCTACATCAACCTCCTGAATATCCGCTCCTTCAATAAAATCATTATTGATATCTGAATAATTAAATTCATAAGAGACCGTATCTCCTTTAATAATATCTCCAAAATCATTAATGTTACTTGGTGAAATAGTCGTATTGATTATCTTTTGAAATGAAAAAACAATAGAAGCATTATTATAATAAGTTCTTGAAGCAATAAATTCGATATAATTCCACCCCCAATCAAAATCATTAACAATAATTTCTGCTGTATAGAATCCAGCCGTCCCATTAGGAGAATATGTTAAAGAAACTGAACTATTATCGTTAAATTGAGCATTTTCAATAGGTAAACTTTGACCGGTATCATTATAATAAAAAGTAATATTGAAAACCTCATTACTATAATAACTTTCATCAATTGTAGGTTCATATAATAGTAAATCTGTTATTGCCCATATCGTTAAATTCTTTTCCAAAAATCCTGCAGCTGTATCATTACTCCACTGGATTTGTACTCTAAATTGACCGTAATCAGTAACACTATCCTTGATTGTCCAAGAACCAAGAGAAACTTCATTATTTGCTGTAATGGTATCGTTATAATTAGTATGGTTTAAGTAATTACCTGAGAAATCGGGGCTATATATTTCAACCGTAGCATTGCCATCTTTAATTACTTTCGTAAAGTTTCCTAAAATGCTGATAGTCTCATTATAATTAGCATTATTAGTTTTTATAGAATCAACAAAGAAATGAATATCGTCAAGTAAATTTTGAGATTCTGCTGTGATATACCAATTAGGACCGTTACTGGCGTTATAAATTTGATATTCCCTATATCCCTCTTGTGGTGATCCTAATATTGTATAATCAGTTAATTCTATAGAATCATTAAATGCTCTTAGGGTGCTCCATTCTGCTGGCACTGTAAAATTTATCTTATAGTTTTCAAAATTATCGTCAAAATAATTAATCATACCAATAGAAACATTCCATTGTATAACTTGCCCACTTCCTAAAATTTCAAAACTAGAACGTGCTTTCAAATCACTTTTAGTATAATTAACTTGAATTTTAGTAATATTACATGATACATCCCACCATTCTGCTGAAAGTACATAATCTATTTGACTTGGTAATTGCGAAAAATTTTTAGTAGTATTCCAAGTACCACTGTTTAGATTATTAATATTGTTCACAAGTGAATTATTTATTTTTAATCCAATTTGTCGAGGTTTAGGAGTGTTGTTTAAAGGATAAAAATCTATAATAAAAGGTAAATCAACGGTATTACCTGGAGCAGAATAATATTCAAGTGTGGTTTGATCAGCTTTATATACTAAGCATTCATCATCTGCATCTATACCAGCTAAATCTGTAGTATAATCAGAATATAATCCAATTCCTCCAACTTTGTCGAGTCTGATATAAAATAAATCATGATTTGTGTCCTGCGAATCGAATTGAAAATCAAGATTTTCGATTTTATGCCATTGAAATGCACTAGCACTATCATTAAAATATTCATTAGAAACGATCGTACCGATTTTTGTATCTGGTCTTCGATCCGCTGAAGCACTATATAAATCTAAAGTAATATTACTTGGATTTCCAGTATTCAACTGTTTTAATCTTAGTGTAATATTCTCTATATATCCTACACCACTTGCATTAAAAGAAAGAAATTGACTTGAAACGGTTATTTGTTGAAATTCGTTACCAGTGTAATCATCCTCAATAATTAGAGTTTTATTAGGAGCATAAATATCCGCAACATCTATATAACTTATTGTATAATTAAATGAATTTTCTGAAGGACAATCAATATAAAATGAAGTATTAGTGCTATCAGAAGCATTTGTGATTTCAAATAAAGAAGAACTCTCGCTTAATATTGACTGGTGTAAAGTAATATTTAGATTCTTCCCCGATCCAATATAATCAGATGTATAATCTGCTATTTTAAGATTATCACACTTCATTTCTATAAGGTTAGATTCATTATCCAATTCATCCTTAAATAGATTATTATAAACATCATTATTCGTTTGAATTATATTAAAATATGCTGCAAATGACCCTAAAATTAAGATTAGAAAGCCTAATGCCTTTATCCTCTTTTTTATTTCAGATTTATTCATAGAAATCAGTTTAATTTATTGTTTTTTAATTTTAAAATAGAATTAGGTAATA
>JBHLOG010000187.1:0-5943 GCA_048940765.1 Promethearchaeota archaeon
GTAGCAGCTGCGGATTTAAATATAAATAGAGCTATAAAAGTGGCAGGTAAAAAGCATGCTTATGCTAATGTTGAAGAAATGTATAAAAATGAAAATATTGATGCTGTGTATATAGCTACACCTCACTATCTCCATAAACCAATGATAAAGCAAGCTTTTGAAAATGGTAAACATATCCTATGTGAAAAACCAGTTTCGGTTTCAATAGATGATACTAGAGAAATAAAGAATTTAGATAAACAATATACACTTCTGAAGTTAGGTTTCAATTATAATTATAGATATGATCACAACTGTTATCGTTTGATTTCTGCAATTCAAAATGATCATTTAGGAGAAATCTATTATGCAAATTGTAATGTTTTTTTTAGTAGAAATGAATCTTATTTTGAAAAAGGTCCATGGCGAACTAAAAAAGAGACTGCTGGTGGTGGAACTCTTTTAATACACGGTTCCCATATGATAGATATAATGATATGGGCTTTTGGAAATCCCATTTCTGTAATAGGAAAGATAGGTAATTTAAGATTTAAAAATTTAGAAGTTGAAGATTGTGCTTTTGGAATTATTGAATTTGATAATAATATATTTGTTCAAATAAATAACTCAACATTCGTTAAACCACCCTTTGGGATATTTAAAGAAAAAGTAGAACTACAAATTTTTGGAAATAAAGGAAGATGTTACTATAAAGGACCGTGGCCAAAATCTTCATTGAAGTGGAAGGGAGTTAAGAAATATAAAGTTAATAAACATATAAAAGGATTTTCACATTTCGGTAGATCCGTAAAAGCATTTGGAGATTGGGTTCTTTACAATAAATCTTACTTTAATACTATAGAAGAAAGCTCTAAAGCTCTTAATTTAATATTTACTTTGTACAAATCTTCTCAAACTGATAAAAAAGAGATTATTGAAAAGTTATAAATTAATAATTAATATTTTTTATTTTTAGATTAAATATTAAATTGAGTTAATAAAAGATCTTCTTTTCTGGATGACGGACCTATATAAAGGTTATATTTTATATGTTCTAACTCCCACGATTTTGATTTAGGATTGTACCAGGCAAGATCTTTAACGGGAACTTCAATTTTTACAGTTTTAACTTCATTTGATTTCAAATGAATACGTGAAAATCCCCTTAATAGTTTAATAGGACGGTCGATTTGAGAATATTCAAATCCAATATATAATTGAGCTACCTCATCTCCTGCCAATTTTCCAGTATTTTTAATATTTACTGTAGCAATAACTTTATCATCTTTAATTTTAGCTTTTAAGTTGCTATAATTAAATGAAGTATAACTTAATCCATAACCAAATGCAAATGCTGGTTCATAGCCTTCTTTATCAAATAGTGTATAACCATGATAATATCCATATTCAATTTCATCTGCATTTTTATCAAAAAATGGCAAATCTTCAGGATTTTTAGGAATTGTAAAAGGTAATTTTCCACCAGGGTTAACATCTCCAAAAAGTATTTTTGCTAAAGCATTACCTCCTTCAACACCAGAATACCAAGCCATCAAGATCGTAGGAACATGATCCTTCCATTCTTCCATAGTAATAGCACTTCCTCCAATCAGAACAACAATGCAATTTTCATTTTCATTTGCTATTGCTTTTATTAATTCTATATCTTTATAATGTAGGGAAAGTGAATCCCGATCTCCCCCTAATCTAAATTCTTTGATATATTCTCCCTCATCTTTATAATTTAATCCTACAACTATAATTGCTACATCAGCTTCTTTGGCCATCTTTTTAGCACCCTTATTATGTGATCCATTATTGTAGACCAATTCAATAGAATCTCCTAAATAATTTTCAATACCCATTAACGGAGTAATTACATTATTAACTGCTACATTACTACTACCCCGATCTCCAGTATTTTTGACTTTTGCATATTTTCCGAAAATTGCTATCTTTTTGATATTAGATTTATTTAAAGGTAGATGGTGCCCATCATTTTTGAGGAGTACCATACTCTTTTCTGCTGCTTCTAATGCAACTTTATGGTGTTCTTCACATCCAATTAATTCTTTTCCATAAGTTTGAGGATCTTCTCTTGTAACATAGCGAAGAATTGTTCGCATAACTCTTCCCGCCGCCTCATCAATCATTGCCTGGGAGATTTTACCTCCTTGTAGAGCACGTCTAACTTTAAAATTTCTATAATATCTTACTCGTGGCATCTCGACATCTAATCCTCCTGTTATTCCACCTACAGTATCCTTCACCCCATATATCCAATCGGAATGAACAAATCCTTGAAAATTCCAATCATCTTTCAAAATATCACGTAATAGATAATCATTATGACCACAATATTTCCCAAGGAGTTTATTATAAGCACTCATTATAGTGGCACAACCTTCTTCTACACAACGCTTAAAATGAGGTAAATAAACCTCACGAAGTGTACGTTCATCCATTTTTACATTTACTTTAAATCGAGCATTTTCAATACTATTTGCAGCAAAATGCTTTGCAGTTGCCATCACATTATGTTTTTGTACTCCTCGAGTTAAAGCAGCACCGAATTCTCCTAATAAAAAAGGATCTTCACCGTAAGTTTCTTGTGCTCTACCCCAAGCAGGATGACGCAATAAATTTATACAGACGCCTCCAAAAAGATTACCTCCATGTGCACGAACTTCTTTTCCTATTAAATCACCAATTCTTTGTTCTAACATAGTGTCCCATGATGCCGCACGGGCCATTGATACAGGAAAGCAAGTAGAACCAGGAATAATTACTCCACGAGGACCATCAGTAAACTTAAATGGTGGAATATTGAATCTTTCCGAACCCGCTGCGTCATAAGCTCGTTTACCAAACCCTCTATCTTGTACTACTTTTATAAAGAGCCCATTTCCTTTCATTTGGGCGACCTTCTCTTCCAAACTCATATTTTTGAGGACATAATTCACATAATCTTCAATTTCACTTTCAGACATTCCTTTAATGATTTCATTCATCAATTTTTCCCTAATTAAAATAGTAATACAATGAAGGTTAATTAGAAAAAAAAAAGATTTAATGAAAATTTTACGTTTTTAGACTTTTTTTAAAGAGCTATTCCAAGATCTGATAAACTAAGAAATAACGACGGAATCAACCACGCTAAGAAGAATATAATTCCAGCTAAAGAAATCAATTTTGCTCGCTTGTTAAATTTATTTTCCTGTTCAGATTTTACAGATTTCCTTGATAATATAAATGTTATAAATGATATTGGGAAGAACAAAAATCCAAAGAACGACAATTTGTATGACATTATTGAATCAGCATAATTCTCATGGCGAATCTCATTTTTCTCTATAATATTTAACCACTCGGCATTATAAAATGCTTCTTCAACGTTTAATTGTCCCGATTGCCACCACTTTTGATCTATCACCTTCCTAGCGGGAATAATTTGTGCTGCAATAGTCCCCATCATCCATTCTAAACTTCCAGTATACTTCGCTCTTTCCCAAATTAGCATTATACCATGTATGATTAAAAAGGTAATTGCCATTGTTAAAAATGTACCAGCCCAATCCAGATTTAAATATGGTTGACCGTACAGTAGTGATGAGATAAAAAACCATACAAGAAAATATATCCACTGGATATTATATATCGTGAAAGCAATGAATCCAAATCGACGAAAAAATGGTGTTTTATCCGCAAATTCTTTACCACGACCACGAAATTCTACTACACGAACCACAACCATTACAAGACATATTGCAGCTCCGTTTAAACTCATAAATTGGAATAACCATCCTAAAAACGGCAATGTATCACTAGCAATGGCGGGATTCTCTGGAACCCAATTTCGATGGAATGCAAGCCCTTTATAAAGATTTAATGCAGCATCAATGCCTAGTGCATCCATAATAAGAACTATATTAATGATTAGACCAATAATACCTACAAAAAATATCAAAAAGCCTATCTGCATTGTTCGTTTAGGGAAATCCTTTCGGACTTCTTCTCTTTTTTGGGCTAATGTGATACCAATAATACTACCCATAAAGGATACCGCTAGATAGGGAAATATAGGTTCTTCTCTCCCAGCTACAGCATTTAGAAAGAAATGCGTTATAAATTTCCACCATTCTGAAACTCCTAAATATGGATATTGGACATCTACACCTGTATCAGGATCTATTGCCCAAGGATATCCCGGAATTGCCAAATCTACTAACCACCATAATAATGGAGTAAGCACTATTACAACGACTATTAAAATCATGTAAATTTTTATAAGTCTATTCGGATTTTTCCAACCATCCTTTCTTGAGAGTAAAGCTTGGACAATTCCATTAACTATAATACACCATGCAATTGTGTGTATTGTTTCAAAGTGATACCCTCTATAAAGTATAACTTGCCAATTCCATGCTGAAACGTCATCTAAAGTTTTCATTAAATTTGCAAATGCTCCATGGATGCTTAACATACTCTCAGAAATCATCGCGAAAATTAAAAGTAAAACTCCACCCATGATCTGTCTAATCGCTAAATCTTTTATATTTCTCCCAGCTTGTAAATGCCTATACATGCTAATCATATTACCAATCGCAGAAACTATCAAAAAAAAGCCCGCTAATCCTCCTAAAAATGGTAAAATAATGAGTGCGACAATATTTATCATTGGTATATCATTTATTTGATCAAGAAAACCATCAATATCCAATACGTGAAGTATAGTATGTAAAAAAATCATTAAAAAAATCGCTATACCACGTAAGAAATCAATACTGGCAAATCGTCTCATTTTAAATCATTAAATAATTTTATTTTTGTTATTGTAAGATAGATATGATCTTATATTTATTCTTTTAAATTTAAGATTTAGAAGTCTGTTTTGAAAATATTTTTAATAAAATCGAATAGATAGTATTTTATGAACATGAATAATAAAAAAGTTGCGTTGATAACGGGAAGTACTCATGGAATAGGGGAAGCCATAGTCTTGGAACTTGCTAAAATAGGCTTTTCTGTTATAATTAATGGGGCTTCAACTGAAGAGTTATCTAATGATTATAAAGATAATTTAAAAAATATTTTCAAAGATAATTTTGAAGATAGATATCTCTATATTCAAGCTGATATAGGTAAAAGGGAAGATCGCCAGAAATTAATCAATGGAATTAATAAAAAGTATTATCGAATAGATGTTTTAGTGAATAATGCTGGAGTTGGTCCAATAAAGAGAGGCGAAATGTTAGAAATTACTGAAGAATCTTATGAAAGAGTAATGGGAATCAACCTTAAAGGTCCATTTTTTTTAACGCAAGCTATAGCAAAATGGATGATTGAGCTAAAAAAAACTCTTAGTGATGATTACCAACCATATATTATAAATATATCCTCCATTAATAGATATACTGCCTCATTAAACAGAGGAGAATACTGTATTTCCAAAGCAGGGATGACTATGATGACTAAATTGTATGCAGTACGACTAGCTGAATTTGGAATTCCTGTATATGAAATATCTCCCGGAATAATAGATACACCCCTTACTAAACCAAGGCACGATTCCTATGATAAACTAATTAATGAGGGTATTACTCCAATTAAGAGATGGGGAAAACCCATTGATATTGCAAAACCAGTAATTGCTATAGTGAATGGTCTAATACCATTCTCTACGGGTACAGTTTTAGATATTGATGGAGGTTTTCATTTACATCGTTTATAAAAAAAACCGCAATAAATTATGGGAAAAATAAATATCGATCAATTAAATATTAAGGAATTTAATTCAGTGATCATTGGTTCTGGTGCCGCGGGATTAAATTGTGCTCTTCATTTAGTACTTGAAGGCGTCCCTCCAGATAAAATTGCGATTGTCACTGATAATTTAGGAGGCGGAACTTCCTTTAATGCAGGATCGGATAAACAAACTTACTATAAGCTATCGATATATGGAGA
>JBHLOG010000188.1:0-5915 GCA_048940765.1 Promethearchaeota archaeon
ATAATTTAAAATTAATTATTAAAAGTAGGTCTCATTTCATTATTAACTTTAAATAAGAATTAAAATAAAAGATATATTTCTAAAAGTTTAATATAATTCAACGCGAACTAAAATTTATAATATCTTATCTAAAAATTTTATAAGACTGGTAAAAATGCTTTGGAATACAAGAATAACAGAAATGACCGGAATAAAGTATCCAATAATAATGGGCGCTTTTGTAGCAATAGGTAGAGCTGAATTCGCAGCTTCATTTTCAAACGCTGGAGGGCTAGGAATTCTTACTGCAGGAAATTTTAAAACAAATGAAGAATTTCGAGAAGAAATTGAAAAAATGAGAAGATTGACAAGTAAACCATATGGAGTTAACTTTTCAATTATGCCTCCACAAATTATAGAAAAAACAGGTAGAGGAAGAACTGAAGAATCTTATTTCGATTTTGTAGACATTGCATTAGATGCAGGAGTAAACGTGTGTACTACATCTGCCTATAAAGCTGCGAGAATTGGAAAGAAACTACATGATGCGGGATGTTATTGGTTCCATAAATGTGCTACAATGAAACATGCTTTATCCGCGGAAAAGGCAGGCGCAGATGCTGTTACAATTGTAGGTCTTGAAGGAACAGGCTTTAAAAATCCACAACAAAATACCACCCTAATCAATATGACTATGGCAAGAAAGTTATTAAAAATACCCGTTATCGCAGCAGGGGGTATTGGTGATGCTAGAGGATTCCTTGCAGCTCTTGCTATGGGCGCTGATGCTGTATGTTTTGGAACCGCCATCATTCCTACAAAAGAAAGTCCTGCCTCAAGTTCTTGGAAAGAGCAGATATTAAAACAAGATATTTTTGACGACAAATTTTATAAGAAAATTTTTCACTTTCAATCCAAAGATTCTGTAATTGGATCTATGGCAGCGGGGCATTGCGATGAGATTGTTTCACTAAAAGATTTTATTGATAATATTATATCAAACTCTGAAAAAATCTTAAGAAATTGGGGACATCAAGGAAATGAATTCAATAATTTATAAATTTTAAAATTATTAACTAGGGTGGTTATAACTTGCCAAAAGTTAAAGTTAATGATATTAATATTTATTTTGAAATTCATGGAGAAGGCTTTCCTTTTATCTTAATTCGCGGTCTTAGTAGTTCACTTGATGCGTGGCCTCCTTATAGCATTGAACAATTTTCTAAAATCTTTAAGACTATATTATTTGATAATAGAGGAGCAGGGAGAACTGATATGCCGAAGGGGAAGTATTCTACTAAAATGATGGTAGAGGATACTGTTGGACTTATGGATACTTTAGGTATTAAAAAGACGTACTTATTAGGTTTCTCAATGGGTGGATGCATAGCTCAAGAACTTGTTTTAAATTACCCTAGTCGAGTAAGAAAATTAGTTCTTACATCCTCCTGGTGTGGTCCTTCCCAGGGGATTGCTACACCTATTCCTGAAGAAAATCCATTTACTAAAATGGTACCGCTTATGAAAGAGGGTGAATACGAAAAAATGGCTAGAATCCTCGTTGATTCCTTATTTCCTGAAAATTTTAAAAAGAGCAATCCAAATTTTATCGAAAATGTTATTAAAAATTATATGAAACACCCACCTTCTCCCGTAGGATTTAAAGGTCAAAGGGCATATGTTGAAACTTTCGATACCTATGAAAGATTATCAGAAATAAAAATTCCAACGTTAATTTTGCATGGAACAGAAGATAAAATATTACCTGTTGAAAATGCTAAGATTTTAGCTGAAAAGATCCCTTCCGCAGAATTATTTTTGTTTGAAAATACGGGACACGGGATGAATATACAAGAAAATGAACTTTGGACTCAAAAAATTATAGAATTCTTAAAAAGAGAATAATTTATAAAAATTCAAATTATTTTAATGGAAAAGAGATTGAATAAAAATGAAAGATTGGAGAGAAGAATATTCTCAACGAATTACATCGAAAGAAAAGGCAGTTTCTAATATAAGTTCAGGAAATAGAGTAGTTTTTGGTCATGCTGCAGGAGAACCAATTATTTTAGTGGATGAACTAGTTAAACAAAAAGATCGTCTACAAAATGTGGAAATAGTTCATATGGTACCTCTTAGAGAATGCAAATATTGCTTACCTGAAATGAAAAAACATTTCTACCATAATTCTTTATTTGCAGGAGCAGGATCTCGACAAGCGATTAAGGAAAGAAGAGCAGAATATACTCCTGTATATTTTTCAGAAATTCCACGTCTTTTTAGAGATAATATATTACCTGTAGATATTGCATTTATTCAACTTGCTCCACCGGATGAAAATGGAAATATGAGTTTTGGTATATCGGTGGATTATACTGTACAAGCTGCTAAATCTGCAAAGATTGTAATTGCGGAAGTAAATAAGCAAATGCCAAGAACTTATGGTGAATCTATTCACATTTCTGAAATTGATTACATTGTTGAAACTGATAGACCTTTAATCGAATTATCTCCTCCAAAAATTACTGATGTAGAAGAAAAAATTGGTAGAAACATTGCTGAATTAGTTCCAGATCAAGCAAATCTTCAATTAGGTATTGGGGGTATCCCCGATGCTGCTTTAAAATTTCTGCAAGAAAAGCAAGACTTAGGAATTCATACTGAGATGTTTTCTGATGGAGTAGTTGATCTTTATGAAAAAGGAGTTATAACAAATAAGTATAACAATGTAAATCCGGATAAATTTATCGCAACTTTTTTAATGGGAACAAAAAAGCTCTATCAATTTGTTGATAATAATCCTAAAGTTGAAATGCATACCGTTGATTATACCAATAACGTTATGATTGTCGGGAAGGTTAATAAATTGATTTCAATTAATTCTGCGCTACAAGTAGACTTATTTGGCCAAGTTTGTGCAGATACTCTTGGCTTTCAACAATATTCTGGTGTAGGAGGACAAGTAGATTTTGTTCGTGCTTCAAGTTTATCTCCCGGTGGTAAATCTATTATTGCATTACCTTCAACGAACAAAGAAATAAGTATAAGTCGAATAGTTCCTAACTTAAACGAAGGAGCCTGTGTAACTACTTCACGCAACGATGTTCATTATATCGTAACGGAATATGGGATTGCGGATTTACGGGGAAAAACAACACGAGAGAGAGCAAATTTATTAATTAAAATTGCTCACCCAAATTTTCGTGAACAACTTATAGAATACAACAATCAAACAATCAAGTCTTAAATACTGTAATTTATGCTACTTTCTTGGTTTGGAGAAATCTAGGGAAGAAATAAATATTTAAATATAAATTCAATTTCTATACTATTTAATTATAAATATTTTGTATGTTACCATTTAGAAAGTCTATAAAAAATTCTATAGACGCCCATTCCACTTCAAAAATTGAAGTGCCTATAAAAAATAACAAAAAAAGTTTAAAGAGATTCTTTATGGTTTAAATTATGGAAAATGAGAAGAAGATTTTTACTTTAGAGAATAAGAAGTTAGCCTCTATGGGGCCTGATTTTGTGGTCATCATTCCACGAAAATTAATTCAATATAAAGTAATCGATCCTGATAAAACATATAATATCCATTTTGAAGAAGTGCCAGATGATCAAATAGAAAAAGAAGATTAATCTCCTTCTTGATACGAGCAATAATTAACAATATCAAATCCTATAATTTCATTTCTTAAGATTTTAATTATTTGCTAATAAATGTAACAAAGTTTTTATAGAATAGTCTATAGGGGAACTTATAGGGGAGGAGGATTATTTTTAATAATTAATTTTTGATTTCTGATGCTTTTCTTCTTTATTTATAACTCAATATATTGTTTTTCTATTAAAAATAGTCTCCATTTCATTTTTAAACATTAATACATTTTTTAAAACTATAATAATAGTAGGGCCTTTTGATTTCTTGTTTGAGATGCCGAGAGCATATAAAACCATCTTTAGAAAATTAGGAATTCCACTCTTAGTTATTACTCTTGGAGTAGCAGCTATACTTCCTGGTTGGCTTCTTATAATTAGATTAAATTCAGATGAATATTGGACAACAATTTCACCTGAACTTGTACGGATGGACTCAAGCGTCTTAGATAATATGATAGATAATGTTGAAGATCATGAGTATGAGGTGTATAGTATACTTGTTATAAGAAATGGGTTTATTGTAAAAGAATGGTATGAACAACTTTTTCAGGAAGATTCTCTCTTTCGAGTTTTTTCTGTTTCTAAGAGTGTAACATCCGCTTTAATAGGAATTGCCCTTGATAAGGGTTATATCAAAAGCTTGGATGAATTCGTTTTAGACTATTTCCCTGATAAAGATATTGCAAATCTCAATACACAAAAGCAATCTATGACAATTGAACACTTGTTAACTATGACGACAGGTTTAGATTGGGCCGAGTATTACCCTTATGGTGATCCTCTAAACCCTTATTTTACTTGGAAAGCCAGTGAAGATCATGTAGAATTTGTCCTTAATAGAACTATGATTGCTGCTCCGGGTCAAGTATGGAATTATAATACAGGTGCAACGCACTTACTAACAGCAATATTAGAAAGAGCTACTAATATGTCAACACTAGATTTTGCTAATGAATATCTATTTGGACCATTATCCATTAAAGATTACACATGGCTTCAAGATCCACAGGGCGTAGCATGCGGTGGTGATGGGTTATTTTTAAGACCGCGAGATATGGCTAAAATTGGTTATCTTTTTCTTAAAGGAGGGGTTTGGGAAAGAAAATCGATTATTTCTAAAAACTGGATTATAATTTCAACTAGTTCAATAATAGAGTTGAATGCTATTCTCTATTATGGTTATCAATGGTGGATTTATCCTGCTAATCGATGCTATCGAGCTTTAGGTTATGGTGGACAAGTAATCAGTGTATTTTATGAGTTGAATTTAATTGTTGTTTTCACAGGCATGAATTTAGAGTTTGATTACCCTTCATTTCTGATTAATAATTACATTTTGCCAGCAATAAGTTAAATTGTAAAATGAGATGATTAAAAAATGGTAGAAATAACAAAAAACTTGAAAATTTTATTGGAAATTAATGCGATAATAGGTTTATGCTTTGCCTTCCTTTACTTAGCAATTTCACAATTATATTTGTCTCTTATTGAATGGCCATTTTACGATCCGTACTATTCTTGGGCATTTGGAGGAACTTTCTTAATATTATCAATCTTTATAATATTAGGAATAAAACAGAATAATTGGGAAAAAATAAAAACAATTCTCCAGTTTCTAATCGCTTTGCAATTAATGATTTTAGTTCTAAATATTATATCTTTGATTTTAATTCCCTCACCGATAGTTTCCATAATAACTATCTGGATTTATAATATAACCTTAATCTTACTTGTTATAGCTAATATTTTATTCTATAATAAGCATCTACAGGAGTAAGAATTTTCTTAGGATGATACAACTATTTTTTCTATTTTATTTCAAATTTTAATCATTAAAATTTTGTAAACGAAGAAAATATACGTCCTTGGGCTTTAATGATGCATTCCTTACCTTGAGGATTTATTTTCAGAATCGCACTATCAATAATATCAATTGGAATCCCTATTTTTGGTATAATTTTGTGAAACCAATCGATAATCGATTTATTATATCGTTCTACATCATCTCCTTCTAAATCTGGCTTAAAAGTACCCGTCTTTAAATCAATGATAATTTCATTTTTGGGAGTATAATGATAAAAGGGATCTACCATGTAACCTTGTGAATCACCAGATGATTCTCTTAATATTTGTTTAACGACCGATTTTAATCTATTTAATTTCATTGAGAAGACCTAGTTATTTTTAAAATAGAGCAATTAAATTTAAAGTCTATTAATAATTAAATTTGATATCTTGCCAGAACTTCCGGAAGTGGAGACATTCAAACG
>JBHLOG010000189.1:0-5900 GCA_048940765.1 Promethearchaeota archaeon
TTATATTCAGGATCATAAACATTAAGAAATTTTGGTCCTCCTTCATCTTGTCTAACTTGAATATAACCATAATTAGATGCAACAGCAACTAATCGATCATTTCCAACTTGGTGCCAGTGATCTGTTTTACTGTGCCATACTTCATTCATGGGTGTAATTGCTTTAGGATCATTAGTTTGATCACATGTATAATAGTAAGCAGGCAACCCAAATTTATCTTCAATCCATTCACCAAAATATCCAGAACCAAATGCTTTTTTTTTCATACATTGAAAGAGTAATATCAATAATACTATTAATATTAATAAAATCTTAGCACTTATTAAATAAAGTCTTTAAAGTAACATTACTTTTTTGCTTTATAAATTAATAGAACTGATATTAATGGCTTATTCAGTAGAAAATCTTCTCATTGATCTTGGAATTGTTGGAATAGATTATTTGTACGTCTTATCTATGGTTTTCATTCCTTTAATATTAAAGAGAAAAAGTAAAATATCAAAATTTACAGCAAGAAAAATAATCCATTTATTTGCAGGATTGGTGATATTTAGTATACCTTTTTTCATTTGGCCATTTTGGGCAACTATAGTCGCAAGTTCGATTACAATAGCTTTATTTTTTAGTTCAAAAGAATCAAAAGTAAAACAATTAAAAGAATTATATGATGCAATTGGTGAAGAAGCAGAAGAGAAAGTAGGTTTTCTACAAGGTCCTTTTTTCTATGCGTTATCTATAACAACTCTAGTAACATTTTTTGCGATTTTTGCTCCAGATCAAATGTATTTCCCTATTGCCGGAGTACTAATCATGATTATAGCTGATACATTAGCTTCAGTTATAGGTAAAAGATGGGGAAAAGTAAGCCTATGTCTTAAATATACTAATTCAAAAAGGACCTTAGAAGGAAGTTTAACATTCTTAGGAACTGCATTTTTATTATGTTTCCTTTCTTTTTACTTGTTTGGTTTTTTATTTAGTTCCTTTCAAAAATCGCTATCCTTTTCTACTATTTTAATGTATTCATTAATTACCAGTGGAATCGCTACTATAATTGAATTAATTTCTCCAAGCACCTATGATGACTTAACAGTTCCAATGGGAAGTACATTAATAATTTATATCTTAACATTAATTTAACATAATCCAATTTTTTATTATATACCAAATAAATATTAAAATTTAAAAATAGTTGTCATGGAAAACATACAAAAATCCTTTGATGTATTAATAGTCGGTGCTGGTACAGGTGGAACTACGGCTGCGAGATTTGTCGCAAAAAAAGGATTAAATGTATGTTTAATTGATAGGAAAGAAAAATTAAAAATTGGAGATAAAATTTGTGGGGATGCTGTTGGGAACGATATCTTTGACTTTTTAAATATAAATCATCCAAAAAATGAAGAATTATCTTGTTATATAAAAGGGGCAAAATTATATTCTCCAAATCTTAAGAAATGTATTACTTTATTGGATCCTAAACAAGCAGGATATATTGTAAATAGATTAGAATTTGGACAAAGATTATTAAATGAAGCTCTCGATGCCGGTATAAATCAATTTTTAGATAATACATTGGCTTTAGATCTATTATACAAAAATGGTACTGTAAAGGGGCTTCAAGTTAAATTAGAGAATGGAGAAAAATTGGATCTAAATGCAAAAATCGTCATTGATGCAAGCGGTTTTTATTCTCCTTTAAGAAAGAAAATAAAAAGTTCTTTAATAGAAAAGGATATTTTAAAAGAAGATAGCATTCTGTGTTATCGTGAAATAGTGGAATTTTCTGCTATGGAACAAGAAGTTAAGGATCCAAACTATATAACAATAATTCTCGATCAAGAAAAAGCTCCGGGTGGTTATATTTGGTACTTTCCTAAAAGTAAATCATCTTTAAACATTGGTCTTGGAACTTTCATGGATTATCATGCACAAGTAAAAGATCTTTATCAAAAACATGCATTTCAGGAATTTATAAAAACATCGAATTACGAAATTGTATCTTCTGGGGGAGGTGTAGTTCCTGTAAGAAGACCTCTATGGTCTTGTGCGGATAATGGAATTATATTTATTGGAGATGCAGCTTGTCAAGTGAATCCTCTCCATGGAGGAGGAATTGATCCCTCAATGAGAGCTGGATTTTATGCAGCAAACGCAGCATTAGATGCTATTGAGGGTTCAGACTATTCGATTTCTAAATTATGGAATTATAATTATAATGTAATGACTAGTTTTGGGGCTGAATTTGCCGCATTAGACTTATTAAGGATTGTACTGCAATCTCTTTCTAATGATAGTCTAAATTTCGGGTTGGAACGTGATTTATTAAATGGGGCTGAGATTTTAGAAATATCCTCAACTGGTAGTTTAGATTTATCATTGGTAAACATGGCAGTAAAAGCTTTTAAAGGGATCTCCCGTCCTAATTTATTATTAGATTTAAATTATCTCAGAATAAAAATGAAAGAAATCTCTAAATTATATAAGAACTTCCCAGAAAATATTGATACTTTTTCAAGTTGGAAAGAAAAAGTTATAGAAATTTATAATAAAATTAATAGAATGATTGTTAAAAGTAAAAAATAAATTGTTTTTAAGATGTGAAATTTATGGTTGATATAGTAATGGATGAATATATTGAAAAAAATACTTATGAATATATCATCAAAAAAGTCAATAATGATGGAGCTTTGCATTTTTCTTTAATAGACCCAGATCCATTAAGGCAAGGTCCTAGCAAAGCTGCAAAGATGGCTAAATATGCTGAAGATGCTGGAACTGATGCTATTCTAATCGGAGGAAGTACAGTTTTTGATCAAAGCTTTGTTGATAAAACAATTCAAGCAATAAAAAGCAAAGTAAAAGTTCCTATAATAATTTTTCCCGGAGGTATTAGTAATGTATCTCAATATGCTGATGCCATTTTTTTCATGTCTTTATTAAACTCATCAGATCCTTATTTTTTAATTGGTCAACAAGCACTTGCATCATATACAATCAAATCGTATAACCTTGAATATATATCAATGGCATATTTAGTAGTAGAACCTGGAGGAAGTGCAGGATGGATTGGAAATGCTAAATTATTACCACGAAACAAACCAAAATTGACAGCTGCTTATGCTTTGGCAGCAGAAATGTATGGCTTTAAAATTGTTTATCTAGAAGCAGGTTCTGGTGGTGAAAAAATCCCAACAGAACATATAAAAACGTGTTCATCAATCTTAAACATTCCGATAATTACTGGAGGAGGAGTTGATTGTAAAGAAGATGCTAAAGCTTTTGTTGAAGCTGGAGCAGATATTATTGTAATGGGAACTTTCATCGAAAATCACATCCTTAAAGATAATGGAAACTCTTTAAAAGAAATAATTGATGAGATTAAAAATACTGGAAAAACTCAAAAAAAAGCCTTCACAATAAAATAAGCTGTGAATAACAATGAAATTTAAAAATGCTATTGAAATTCTTCGACCAGTTAATGATATAATGGGAAGTCTTACAGTTATCATTGGTATCCTTAATACTCGATTGGGAATTGGTTTTGAAAGAATCATCATTAATATAGTTCTTGGAGTGTTAACCTATTTTTTTATTGCAGGTTCAGGAATGGTGATAAATGATATTTATGATGTTGAAATTGATAAAATAAATCGACCGGAACGACCTATTCCTAGAGGAGCCATTACTCTTTCCGAAGCTAAATACTTATATGTAGGAGTTTTTATTTTAGGATTAATAATATCAATAATTCATAGCATTATTTTCAATCTACTGTTTTTAAATGTAATTATTGCTGCCTTTTTTGGTTTTATGGGGTGGGTATATGCAAAATGGGGAAAAAAAAGTGGATTTTTTGGAAATATAATCGTCAGCATATCTTTTTCTATTGGTTTTATTTATGGAGCAATTTTAAATAGCTCAACTATTCCTATCTATATCTATTTCTTTTTTTTAAATAGTATATTTGGCTTGTTATCTCGTGAAATTATAAAAGGTTGCGAAGATATTGAAGGTGATAAAGAATTAGGAGTTAATACATTAGCTATTAAAATAGGTTTAAAGAAAACACCTTACATTTCTATGACTTTTGCTTTTTTATCTATACTGTTCTTTATACTTGCTGCATTCACTGAATTAATAAATCAGATAGCTTTTTCAATTTCAATGATTTTTGGTATAGTTGTAGTATTTTATGCAGCATTATTAATGCCTAAAAAGAATTTAGATAAAAAAGATTTCTCAAAAATAAGCTTATTATTAAAAGTAGGAATGTTTTTAGGATTAATTGCTGTCATTTTAGCTAGTATTGAATTTTAGAATTGTCATATTTAATTTTCTTTATACTTTTTTAAAAGTTGAATAATATCATCGAAATTCTTATTACTTATTAAATTATTTAAGAGAACTGTATCATCTGAATTTAATTCAATAATAGGAAATGTTTCTATTAAAGATCTTGCTTGAGTTAATCCCAAATATTTCCTTGTATAATCTGCATTAGAATATTTATATGTAGTAAGAAATTCACTATCTAAACTTTCTCTAAATGCTTCTAACATAAAATTGAAATACTTTTTTAATAATCTTTGATCAAATTTACTAATTTTTGGTTCTAAAAATAATTGAATTGGATGAGTCCTATATGTACTTCCTGAAACATAAATTCCATCAACTCCAAAATCTTCACTAATGATTCCTAAGCCAACTCTACCATTGTAAGAACCTGTATCTACAGTTCGAACATATAAAATATTTGAATTAACTTTTAATTTCAATTTATTATTGATATGAAGAATTAACTTCTTATACTCATTATTCTGATATTTATTTGCATCTATAACAGTTATTTCATTTTCCCCTTTATCTTCAAGAATTTCTTCTTTTAGCAAATAATAATCAACTATTAAAGGATTCTTTACACGAAATTCTTTAAGAAATTCATCGAATTCTGACCCAGCGCGGTATTTGAAGTCTGGTTTCAACAAATACTCTTTCAAAATTCTTCTATTTTGTTTTTTAATCTTAATTCCATTGAATTTTAAATCTTCATTTTTAGGTGTCTTTTTCCTCTTAAAAAAACCAATACAGATGTTAGTTCCTGTATGTTTAAACAGTTTTGTTTCAAAAATTTTCATTTTATCAATATAATAATATTTTAGGAAATCAATACGAAATTTATTTGAAACAGATGCACCAAATAAGAAATTTGAGGGAATTATATAAGTTAAATTCTTAATATTGTTCCTTAAATCATTTATCATAGCGATTTGATATAAATCTTGATAACCTTCATTTTTACCTTTAAAAAGTTTTAAGTATTTTTGGGTCTCTTTATGTTTTCTTATATATCCTAAATAGAGATATGGAGGATTTGTAATATGAAATAAAGGGAACTGAAGCTTATTTAAAAAGGTTGGAAAGTTCTCTAAATTATTTCGCAACTGAACATTATTAACGGCAATTTCTAAGGGGATACCATAATTCTCAACATTATTGATACATTTTTGTACCATTTCTGGTTGAACATCAAACAAATAAATATGCTCTGTAAAAAATTGGATTCTCTTATTAAAAGGGATGATATCTAAAATAGGTAGAATCAAATTACCTTCTCCAGCATACAAATCTATCCATATATAATCCCATAGTTTTTCTTTTATTTCGGGAAGTATATATTCTAAAAAAATATCTCTTGAAGTTAAATGAACACCTAAAGATCTTCGATGTTTATTCTCTTCAAAATTTTCTCTTTTATTTTTCATATATTAATGATATTTCTTCTCTCGCTCCTAAGTGTTTAAGTTTTAATCTTATAATCTAAATAAAAGATTAATTGATTTTTAAGAATATACAGATAATTTTATTAATAACTTATTCTCAATAATAGTTTATGATTA
>JBHLOG010000048.1:0-25646 GCA_048940765.1 Promethearchaeota archaeon
ATATTAGAATTTAACTATATTAACAAAATTTTCTTTTTTAGAATAACTTCGGATTTAATTCCTTTTGCTTCTCATCCCATTATGAAATTTGATTGGCAACAACATTTTAAAACGAAATTTAAAGAAATTGGTAAATATATAAAGAAAAATTCTATGCGAATCACAATGCATCCTGGTCAATATACTGTTCTTAACTCTAAAAATGAAAAAGTGGTTCAAAATTGTATAAAAGAATTGGAATATCATGTTGATGTTTTAAATCTACTAGGCTTAGATTCAGAGGCGAAAGTAATCACCCATGTGGGAGGAGTGTATGGTGATAAGAAAAATAGCATTAATCGGTTTATAGAACGATATAGAGAGCTTGATGAAAAAATAAAGAATCACTATGTCATTGAAAATGATGATAAATACTATCAATTGAAGGATTGCTTATTAATCAATGAATCTACACAGATACCAATTGTTCTTGATATATATCATCATTACTGCCATAATGAAGGAGAATCTTTAAAAAAAGCTATAGAATTTATTTCTAAGACGTGGAAAGACACGGATGGATTACCAATTTTACATTATAGTTCTGAACATCCCTCTAAAGGTAAATATAGACATGCAGATGAGATTGATATAAATCATTTTATGAGCTTTTTAAAACAAACAAATAATTTTAATTTTGATCTAATGTTGGAAATTAAAAATAAGGAAAAAAGTGCTTTAATTGTGATAAGAAATCTAATTAATGATATTAGATTTAATAAAAATTTAGTAGAATTGTTAAATAATTAGCGATATATTTTTTAAAATCAGAAATTTGTTATTATTGATGAGTATGATCAAATTACCAAAAATGGAAGAAAAGGAAATAATAGAAGCTATTGATACACACAATTTATGTAGAATCGCATTTATTGATGATGATTATCCTTATATTGCACCATTTCAATATGTCTATATAGATAATGTTTTATATTTCCACTTTACAGATTATGGTAAAAAAAGGGAAATATTAACGAAAAATCGAAATATTTGTGTATCAATTGAGCATTTCGAACAAGATTTAAGTGGTTACTATTTTATTTCAATGCAGGGTAAATTAGAATTGGTTGAGGATGATAATTTAAAAGAAAAAGTTATGAATCGAATGGTAAAATCAGCAAGAAAGAGATATTCAAAAAATTTCTTATCAGTTCATGGATTCGAAAAGAGTAAAGGTTGGGATGTTTTTACAGCAAAAGATCAACTTATTTATAAATTCAAGCCAATAGGAACCCCAATTGGTTTAAAATCTATTTAGGACTATTTAGATTTTCTAATACAAAAAAGTTATAAGATATAAATTAAAATTATGATTTGGATAAGTGTGGCTAACTTTAAAGAATAAAATCTCGTTTTTTTATTATTTTATTCCCTCCAAATCGTTATTTATTAATTCTTTTCAAAACTTCTAATATTTCATCGTTTTCAGGGATATCGTGCATATTTTCACTATAATAAGCATATTGAATGATACCTTCTTTATCAATTACTAATAATCCCGGCATTCGTCCGAATTTAATAAGCCTCACCTCCTGTTTTAACATTTCAGCAACTTTTTTTGATTCGTCATAAAAAATAGGATATTTTCTTGCATATTTCTGTTCCATTTTTTTAGCATTATCTTCATTATCTACTAAGATTGGATATAAATAACCATCCAATGCTTCAAATTTTTCTATATCTCTCCTTAATCTTGCAGCGTGCCAACGACAAAATGGTCAATTGATATTTCTAAATAATATAAGTACCACATTCTTTTTATCTTCAAAATCTCTGATATTAATTGTTTCTCCTCTAGAGTTTGGTAGACTAAATTCTTTGATTTTAGTGCCTACTAAATTGAATTTATCTTTCAATTTAACATCATTTTGGTTTTGATTTATATTCTAAATAAAAATAAAATAAATATTGTTTAATTATATATTCTTTAAAATTATTGTGGTTGTAATATCCCGGCAAAAGCTAACCAAGCTAACAATGATTTTGCTACTAAACTTAAGATTATATAAACGCGTTCACCGAAGAGATAATCTTTCCAAGGGCCTACTCCCTTATATTGAAGTATCTGGTTAATTGCAAAACTATTGAATAAAACTAAATACGTATAAAATATCCAATAGACGAAATCAGGTATACCCTCAGCATCTACACCGTAAAAGTATCCAATTATAACTATCCAAGGAATCGCACCAGAGATACATCCTAAAATGAAAGGCTTCCAGTTTGTTTTTTCTGTATATTGATTGACTAGCTCCATCATATAACCGAACATTATCATCATAGCATTCAATACAAAAATCATGATCAATGACCAAATGTCCCACACACCAAAAAGTAGTGCCAGAAAAACTATCATAATTGAACTAGAGAAAGCATATTCATACCAACGGTATGGATTAAACCCTTTTTTAAGATGATTATTATATCTTTCATTCAATGGATAAGCGATTAAAAAATGAGCTAAAGCAGATATTAGTAAGAATGAAGCCAAGACTGCTCCAAAATACGTAACAGTAAATATTACCTCAGGATTTGGATATATATTAAAAATGTCAGGTGGAGTAAATTCATAAGTCAAATAAAAAGTATAAATATCTCTAGAGAAATTTAAAATCAAACCTACAGTCAACATTAATATTCCCTGTATCAAATGTAGGATACCCATATTCCTATTAAACTTTTGCAAATAATCAAATGATATATCAGAGCTCGCAATAATTTCTTGTCGTTCTTTAAAATTCATTTTAACCATATTTTTTTTTATTTAATTTAAAATTTCTTAATTTAATTTATTTCGATACTGAACTTAAATTATATTTCTAAAAATTATTAAAATTTTACTATAATTATTTTTAGAATTAATGAATTTTAGCAATTTTTTTAATGATTAATTAATTCCAGTAAAAATGCTATTATATAAATGTAATAATCAATTTTAAGAAACTTATTTAGGTTAAAACCTAATAGAGTGTTGATTTGGGAGCTGTGTTGATGACTTTAAGGTTTTTTTTATTCACTTTATTTTTAAAAAAAATTAAGTGTCTATTAAGTACAAAGGCCATTTTTTTAAAATTCCTTTAGGATTTTTACCACTTCTGACTTTTTCTAAAATTTCTGAACGAGTCTCTAAAAAATTTACTGGATTTTCATTAAGTAATTTGATAATAATTTGTTTATTTATAATAGCTTCTTTAAAGTTATCATCTTTAATGCAATCAAGTAAAATTTTGTAATAATTTTCCAAATTAGAACAATTTTTCATACCATTTGAATAAAGAAATAAAGTGGATTGTTTATCTTCACCTTGATTTTTTCTAAGTAATAGAAGCGAATCAATTTCTAATTCACATTTCTGCTTTATACAATTTAATAAAAGACGTGGTTCATAAATTTCAAAATTATTAAAATTAAAGTAATCACCCGCATAAACATTATAATTTGGTGGTATTGGTATTTCTTCAGAAAAGTTTATTGGATACTTTAATAGAAAATTAGAACGTAAAATCTTTCCATCTATTTGGGGAAGTCCTTCATTTTTTTTAATAGAAATAATATCACCTATATCAATATTAATTAATGCTTTAGAACTATGGATTCGTGAGACGTAGAGTTTACCAATTTTGCTTTTTGTTCTAGAAATCAACTCTTTTTTTCCTTTGTATTCAATCACAGGAAGAGTTAAAGGAAAGATATACATTCTGTTTAAACGTGATATTTCAAAATCTCCTTTATTTATACTTGCTGCAAAAGGTCCAATTTCCGAGGCTACATAAAGGTTAGTAAATTTTTCCTTTCCTTTCTCCCATTTCATAAATTTACGAATTAATTCCCAATCTGAATTTGATAAGGAACTAATACTAAAAACTAATGTGCTTTCCGCTAGTTTTTCGGATAATTCTTTTTGAATTTCTTTTGAAACATATTCTATTCCTTTTTTATTAATTTTTAATAAAAGAGATTCTAAAACGGGATTATGATTTGAATTAATTAAATTAATTGATTTTTTTATTCCACTTTGAAGCCTGTTAATATCTGCCCATCCTAAAATTGTAGTAGCGGGAGCAGAAATAACGGAAATCTTTTGCATTGTAAGAATTTTCGATAAAATCTCTAAATTCCTTGAATTTTTATATTCATAAAATAAATAAGATTTAGGCTTAATGATAGATAACATGATTCTTTGGGAAAATTCCGAAGAATACAGTGAGATGTATTTTTGTTCTTTATATGTTTGAATTCCATCAAACTTTAACCTAGAAGGCACAAAAATTATTGCAGATGAATTGGAATTTAAACCACTTGATTCAAAAATAGCTTGCATACCAGGTGCCCATTGCCTTCTAATAATGTCATTTGTCATTAAGAACCATTTTAACATCGCCAAATTACTATTAGTCGTACCTGATGTGTGGCAGAAAACTAATGAATTAGAATTATGATTTTTTTCCAAAAGATCATTTAAATCTATTGAGAAACTTCTTGAATCTGTTGTTTCAAAATGTATCCTATCCATAATCTTGTCAATAGAAGATAGTTCTGAAAGATTTAAAGCCAATTCTTCATATTCTTTAGCGGAATTTAATTCAAGCCAATCATACCAATTTATTCTTTTAATATCCGAAAATAATTTATCGAATTCATCTTGTACTTTTCTATCAAAATCGAATATTTCCATAGTATTCTCTTGAGATATAATTTTTATTCTAAATATAAATCCAATTGTAACAATAATTAATTTTAAAACTTAATAGAATAGAGTAAGAAAAAATGAATTAAATTATTTTTACAAATAAATTATTTATTTTTAAGAATTTTATATAATACCATAAAGTCCGCTTTCAGAATCTTGGAAAATTGGTAAATGTGGCGGTAAATAGGTAAATATTATTAAAGCTAATCCTAACCCTATAATTATTATCCATGAAACAATGCTTATCCATTTTTTAAGTTCATTTGATGAAATAATTTTATAACTAACCAATTGACCAATAATCACTCCAATAAAAAAACTTAATATGTCAACAATAAGAATTTCAATTCCAAGGATTGCAGTATATGAATAAAAGATAATTAAAATGGTACCTATACTTATTAACGCAGCAATTGCTTTTCCAATGATAAAGTTCTTTGATTCATTTTTCAAATAATTATATTCAATTAAAGAAAAAAATACCAATGGCCAGTATGGAAGTTTTAAGTGTTCCCATACGCTTTCATTAACAGCAGTAAACGCGCCAATAGGAGGCCAAGAATAAAGCCATTCAAATAAAAAATGGAATAATGTTCCAACAATGATAATGAATATAATTCCTAATATTTCCCATTGTAAAATTTTATTCTTCATTTTTTCACCATTAAGAAGATAATTTAGTTAATTTGCAAAAAAACACGAGAAATAATTAAAAGTCTCGAATTCTGAAGTTATAAATCAAATATCCTACAAAATTATTTTGGTTAGAATCTATAAATAATTTCAAAATCTTTGTTAATTTCAATTAAATCTTAAATGAATTATATTATAATTTCTAATTTTAGATAATTATCTCACAACATCTATAGATATCACGCAAATAAGGAAAATGAGTATTACTTTATGGAGTTAATTTATGCAATCCTTGAGAAAATATTTTTTCCTTATACCAGGTAATCTGCATTCGAAGCGCTTCTTCTAAACTGGTCTTTGGTTCATAACCTAAAATATTGCGAGCCTTATTGATATTAGCTCTTGTATGCAATTGATCTCCAGGACGTTTAGGCTTCATATCGAAATTAGCTTTTCTACCCATAATTTTTTCAACAATAGCAATACCTTCTTTCGTGGTAATTTCTTTATCAGACCCAATATTGAATATCTCTCCAATTACTTTATCATATTGCTCTAAAACCAAAAGAAAACCAGCTATAATGTCAGAAATAGCAGTATAGCTACGAGAATGGCTTAGGCTGTCTTCGAATAACGGAAATGGTTCATTTGTAAGAATGGAACGAATTAATTTTGTATATAATTTTTCTGGTCGTTCACGTGGACCAAGAACCGAAAAGATCCGTAATGAACAAGCAGGTAATCCCATTTCTCGATAATAAGCTAGTACTAATTGTTCGGCAGCTAATTTAGTAACACCATAATATGAAGTGGGTTTGGGAGCCATATCTTCGGTATCATAAGCAAATTTACCATAAATAGAAGATGTACCAACATTAATGAAGCATTTTAAATCAGATAGATTTTTCACAGCTTCCAGCAAATTATGAGTGGCATTTAAATTGTTTCGAACATATTTTTCATAACTAATTTCAGCAGAAATACCAGGTTGAGCCGCTAAATGAAATATAAACTCAATATCTTCAACAATCTCAGATAAGTCATCAATTGCTAAATCTTTTTCAAATATTTCTACTCCTTTAGCTATAATTTCTTCTGCATTGAGGCGTTTCAATTCCGGAGGGTAATATGGATCGAAATTATCAATCCCAATAACATTATGTCCCCTCTCAGATAATTTTTCAGATAAATGGGAGCCTACGAATCCGGCTGCACCAGTAACAAGAATTTTCATAGTTCATTCTCTTAAAATTAAAATTGCATTAAATATCTTATTTTTAATAATATAATGAAAGTCAAAAAGATAATTGAATTTAATTTCTAATCAAAATTTAATGTTTTTCAGAAAATATTTATAATTGTTTCCTTCTTGAATTAATGAACTACTATAAAATTTTCATGTAAATCAAAATATGAAAGCAGCTGTTTTTGATGGAAAAGAAATAACAATAAAGACCGTTGCTAAACCAAAGATAAAAGAATCTCAAGTTTTAGTTCAGATTAAAGCAGCAGGAATATGTGGAACCGATATAGCGATTGTGAAGGGAGATTTACCTACACCCACTCCAATTATTCCTGGCCATGAATTTGTTGGAGAAGTTGTAGAAATCGGAAAGCATGTAGATAAATCATGGTTAAATAAAAGAATCACCTCAGAAATCAATAGCAATATTGATTTTAATTGTTATTTTTGTAATAAGGGGTTATATACACAATGCATCTCTCGTAAAGCAATTGGTATTGATATCGATGGTGCTTTTGCTGAGTATATTGCATTAGATTCTTATTTACTTCATGAAATTCCTGATTCAATTCCATATAACGAGGCTACATTTATTGAGCCCCTCGCTGCTGCCTATCAAACGTTTGAGATGATGCCACAAGAACAAAATGATAAGATAATGGCCATTTTTGGTCTTGGAAAGTTAGGATTGTTAGTTACTCAAGTAGCTTTAGTAAAAGGATTACAATTAATAGTTATAGATGGTTCAGATCATAAGTTAAATTTAGCAAAAAAGTATGGTGCTTCTTATCTAATTAATAGATTAAAATCTGAATATATTCCCGACGAGATTAAGAATATTACTAAAAGATTAGGTGCTGATATCGTTGTTGATACAACAGGAAATCCAAATGCTTTAAGTGATATTATTGCTTCTTGTAGGACAAGAGGCAAAATTCATATTAAAAGTACGCATGGTCTTGAAACACCCATTAATCTTACTGAAATCGTAGTTCGCGAACTTACGCTTTATAGTAGTAGATGTGGACCTTTTGAAAAAGCTATTGAAGGATTAAAATCAGGACAAATTAGAGTATCAGATTTAATTTCCAATAAATTCAAATTAGAAGAGATAAAAAAAGCACTTGAATCATATCAAATTAGCAGAGATCATATTAAAACTATAGTAGAAATGTAAATCTTTATTATTCATCGAATTTTTCATAAAAAAGTGAAATAAAAGTTTGGAAACATTGAATTTTTTAAAGTAAATATCTTAATAATTAGATATATACCAAAAAATATGAATTATAATATGGTACATGCAGAACAGCAATCAATAGAAAATGACCAAGAAGAAGTCCCTCGAGAAGAAATTCAATTTCAATATTTTTGGCTTCTTGTTATACTATTCACAATTTTCTTAGCCTCATTAATAGTACCAGCAATCTTGTTCATGAGTTATCTGCTTTTATACTTTTTACCACATTTTCTAGAGATTACTGATTTCTTTGCTCTATTTACTGATTTAAATTCAATTTTAGCTCTAATTTCTATGCCATTTGTATTAATTGGTTGTTATTTAATAAGATTATTTTTTATTGGTATTTTAACTCGTGGTTTTTGGGCTTTTACAGAAAAAAGATCTCCTAGTAAGAATGGAATAATTCCAAGAAATTTCCCGAGTAAGGCACTAAGTTATTATCAATTAAGAAGCTTTTTGATTAAATATGGAAAGAATGCTTTTTCAAAGGGACCTATGGTGTGGCTTAGTAATTGGTTTTTTAATTTTGTAGGCTCAAATAAAATTGGAAAACATACAACATTAGAAGAAAGCATAGCGAATGACAAATTCGCTATTGTAGGCAGTAATTGTTATTTTGGCGTAAATTCTGCACTAGCAAGCCATCTGGTAGATGGAAGTTTTGGAAATATAAATTATTTTCAAATAAATGTTGGAGATAATGTCACCACGGCAGCAACAAATCTGATTGGTGCTGGATCAGAAGTACACGATAATACTTACTTACTTCCTTTAGCTTCTACTCCAAAACATAGTATTATGAAAGGTTCCAATTATTATTGGGGAGTACCATTGAGGAAAATCTTCAGAAAAAAAATAATGAAATATTTAGGGCTAACTCCAAAACAATTAGAAATAAATGAAAATATTAAAGGTTATAAAGATAAAAAATTATTGGAACATTTAAAAAAGAAAGAAGGGTTTGGTCAATTAGAATTCATCCCAAAAAATGAAAAGTTCAACCTAAAATCAGATGAGGATAAGATTAACATAAATAATTTAACGGAAAATGATTTAAGATTTGATTTCACGACAAGTAGTGCAATTTCAAGAATTAATATAAAATTTTTAGTTGTCTATATTCCAATTTTTTGGCTCTCTGGTATGTTAGATACAATAATTTTTTATTCTTTTACATCTATTGTTCAAAACTGGATTTTAATGGCATTCTTTCTACCAGCAATGGTAATAATTATGTGGTTTATTTTCATTGTGGGTTGTTTTATTTTTAGCAAATTGCTATTAATCTTAATAAATTTAATTCATGAACCAAAAGAGGGAATATTTAAAGCAGAAATCGGTGATACTGATTTTGAATTTTGGTGTTTACGAACTGAATTGAAAAAAATTGTGATTTGGCTCATACGCAATTGGCCGCTCCCTTGGATGGATATATTAGCTTTTAAGTGGTTTGGAATAAAAATGAGTTTATCAAGCTCTTTATATGATGCTTGGTGTGATTCTGAATTTGTTACATTTGGACGAAGGGTATTAGTTGGTCAAGGTGCTACGATTATGTCGAGTATGGTTGTCGGTAAATATTTGATTATAAAGGATGTAATATGCGGAGATTATTCCCTTATTGGTGGACATACTACTATAGCTCCGGGTACAGTCATTGGGAATGACACGTTCGTTAGTGCTATTTCAAATACAATATATAATCAAATTCTTGAACCAGGTTGGATTTATCTTGGAATACCCGTGATAAAACTCAAGGAAAATAAATATGCCAAAGAAAGAAGAGATCTGATTATGAAAAAAGATATTGTTAAAGAAGAAAAATTTGAGATTGAACATGAAGTTAACATTGATGAAGATAGAAAGGATCTCACTTAAAAATTATCGAGTTAATTTATTTTCATATTTAATTGCTTCTTTAAAAATACCCTTAAGCTTTGGCATTTAGTTTTAAAATCTTGTTCATTTTTATAGAATAGATTAGTTCTAGGGCAATCTTCATCAAGTCTGCATTTTTCTTTCTTTAAATCATATATTAAAGGGTAAAATCTACATCCTTGAGGTCGATATTTATAAATAATACAATTTTTAGAAGAATAGTCGAAAAAAACACAATATCCTTCAATATTTTTAAGTTGCAATTGTTTATTTTCATTTTTCGATATAAAGTCTTCCTTAGTTATTTTATTAGGGTAAGTATTTTTTATTAATTCTATATCTTTTTCAGATAGAATCATCTCTGTTTCCAAACAGCATTTTCCGCAATTTTCACATCGATTTTTCATTTTAAACCTTTCTTTTTGTGTGATACTCATAAATTTAAAAGGAAAAAAAATTTATCTATTAAATTAATACAGAGATAAATTAAGTTTTAATTGAGCAAGAATTTAAAAATATCAAATTTAACAATATTTTTGTAATAAGGAAAGATAACAAAAAAATGAGTACTGAACAGAAAGAAACTGAACCTCTGAATACGGAAGAATCAAATAATGAAGTGATAAAAGAAGAACAAAGTCTTCAGTTTCATTTGTATATCATACTTTTCGCTATTATATATTATATATCATGGGTTATACCAGGAATGGTGTTTTGGTTATATTTTCTTTATCCTTTTCGAATTTTCTTTTTAGAAAATCTAGGGTTTCTCTCCATTTTTACAGAATTAACCTCATTGATAACACTTATATTAGCGCCATTAGTAATTATTTGTTGCTATGTACTCCACTTGGTATTAATTGGATTAACAACGCGACTTTTATGGAGAATCACGGAAAGAATTTCACCCTCAAAATCTGGCGTTATTCCACGAAATATAAGGAGTAGAGCTGCGAATTATTATCATATTAGGAGTTTCATGATAAAATATGGCAAAAATACCTTTACTAAAGGAATTTTTCCTTGGTTATCTAATTGGTTTTTCAATACAGTTGGTTCAAACAAAATTGGTAAACACACAACTTTAGAAGAATCGGTGGGTAATGATAAATTTATAGATATTGGTAAAAACTGCTATATTGGTGTAAATTCTACATTGGCTAGTCATTTAATTCAAGGAATTTTTGGTAATATTTCCTATTTTAAAATTAACGTAGGAAATAATGTTACAGCCGCTGGAATGAATCAAATTGGTCCAGGGAGTGAGCTTGGTGATAATTGCTTTTTGTTACCATTAGCTTCTACGAGTAAGCATAGTGTTGCGAAAGGGGCTTATTATTTTGGAATTCCATTTCGAAAGATCTTTAGAAAGAAACTTATGAGTTATCTTGATATATCCCCCAAAAATTTGGAAATGAATGCGAATATTGAAGGTTATAAAGATAAGAAATTATTGAAACGTATAAAAGAGAAGGAAAAGTTAAGTGAAAAAGCAGCTGAAATTTCTGAAAACAGCTTAATATTGGGTGATCTGGAAGAAACTGAAACGGATTTAAACGATCTAGCAAAAGATGAATTAGCAATTGATTTTAGTACCAGCTCAGCTATCAGTAGAGTTAATGCAAAATTCCTAGCGGTATATTTACCGATTTTTTGGATTTCTGGTTTGATAATTACTATACTTTGGTATTGGTATTCTGAAGATTTTATGAGTACAATGAAATTTAAATTAGGATTTTTTCTATTTTTCCCCTTAATGTTGTTTGGATTAATATATATCTTTATTTTAGCATGTATTCTCTTCAGCAAATTGCTATTAATATTAGTAAATTTAATCCATAAGCCCAAAGAGGGTGTTTTTAAAGCTGAAATAAGAGATACAGATTTTGAATTTTGGATGTTAAGAACTGAATTAAAGAAGATAGCTTTATGGTTCATGCGAAATTCTCCGTTACCATGGACGGATGTAGTGTCTTTAAAACTATTTGGAGTCAATATGGATTTTTCTAGTTATTTGCATGATGCTTGGTGTGATGCTGAATTCATTAAATTTGGTAGAAAAAATTTAATTGGTCAAGGGGCAACTATAAGTTCGAGTATGGTTATTGGAAAATATCTATTAATTAAAAGTATTATTTTTGATGATTATGTGATGGTGGGAGGGCACGCATCAATATCTCCTGGAACAATAATGGGTAAGGAGACTGTGATTGGAGCTCTCAGTTCATCAACATATAGTCAGGTTTTAGAGCCAGGTTGGGTTTATTTTGGGTTTCCCGCAATAAAGCTTAAGGAAAATAAGTATGCTGAAGAAAAAAGAGATATTATAATTAAGCGGGATGTGGATAAAGCTAAAAAGTTTAAACAAATATATGAAGTCAATATTGATGAAGATAAGAAAAAATTAATTAAAACTGAAAAAGAGAGGAAAGAAATATGAGTGTTCCTAATACAATGAGAGTGGGTCCATTTACACCCACAGTGCTGGTAAAAAAACGATATTTAATTTTTTACATTTTCCTTATTTGGATAAGTATTATTCCTATACTCTTAGAATTTTGGGTTTATTGGCGTTTCCTATGGAGTTATACTCGACCAGTACATTTTTATACATTTCTTCCTCTTTTAGCATTTTTAATGTATGTAACTCTCGTTTTTTCTGGTATTTTTTTTGCTAAAATCTTATTAGTAATAGTTAATGCAATCAGAAAGCCTAGAGAAGGAGTATTTTTAAGAATCCCAGAAGATAAGGACTACCGATACTGGAGCTTGCGAAATACGATAAAAAGATGGCCTATTTGGCTTGCTCATAGATTTCCTTTTCCTGGGATTTTAGACAATATTTGTTTTAAAATGTTCGGGGTTAAAACTAAAATCTCTAATTCTCTATTTGAGGGTTGGGTAGATACAGAATTTATAGAATTCGGTAAGGATGTAGTAGTTGGACAAGGGGCAATCGTGCAGTCAGCTGTAATTATAGGTAATCTTTTAATAATACGGAAAACAATTATTGAAGATGAGGTTAGAATAGGGTCTCACGCCATAGTAATGCCTGGTACGCATATTGGATATCAGAGTATTCTTGCTGCAAACTCAGTTACGACAGTTGGACAAGTTCTAGAGAGAGGGTTTATATATGTTGGTATCCCAGCTAAAAAATTCAAGAGAAATTATTTTTTTGAGGATGGATTGGAAGACAAGATAGGACATGTCGAGGATGTTGAAGCGTTAAGAGAGAAATATGAAGAGATCTATACAAAACGGTATGATCAGCTCACACTTAAAGAACGTCGTGAGTTAAGGAAAGAAAAGAAAGAAGAAGAAAAGAAAAGATTTGATTTTGAGGCAGAAGAATGGGAAGAATTTGATGATGGTTTTAATATCTAATGAGTTTAATATATTAAAATAAAACTTTTTTACTAAATTACTTTCTTTCAAGAAAACAGGAGATTTAAAAAAAAGGAAATATAGAATGGAGGAATAGTAATTTAGGTGTGGTTTATCGAGAAGCTAATTATTTAAACTAATTCCTCAATTCCTATATTTTAATTAAATATTTTAACCCTTGCTACTTATATCTCCTTCCTCTAAATTATATGAATTTCTATGAATTCACCAGGCCAAATTACAGGTAAAGTTAAACGTAATGGATGATCTTCTGGAATATTGGGCTTTACTAACCCCAATCCTTTAAATGTAAGTATTGCTGGTACTGCATCCATGCCAGGTTCAAAATAATATCCAGAAGCCGTAGCAATGAAATGGATATCTTTTAAATGGAGACTATTTTCTTCCGAAATTCCTTCAAGTAGAGCATCTATTGTTGGTAATTCAATACCATAGTTTCCAACATCCATTGTGAATTTCAAGTAAAAATAAAGTTCTCCAATCCCCATAAATACTACGCCCTTTCCAATTTCAAGCACACCGACAGTTAAATATTTGATGTGTAAGTTCACCATTACATCAAGGGATCCATCAGAATTTTCTTTTTCAAGAATGAACCCATCATAGACTACAGAGGGATCGGCAAAATCACCATACCATTCATAAGAAAAAAACAATCGAGGCCAAATATACCAGACACCAAGCCAGGGATTTGTTTCGCCAAATTCATTAAGCGATCGAATTTTTTCATTTTGGGTTCCTTGCACTCCAACTGAAAGTCCAGAAATCATAAGTCCTACTAAGGTTAATAATATCAGTTTTTTGATTAAATTAGATTTCTTCATTTTTATACAGCCTCATTTTTTTGATTGCTGTTAAATGACTTTTAGATCACATTATAATATTTAGATTTAGCTTAGTAACTTTTCACAAAGTTCAAAGTCTAATGAATTTCAAATTGAGATTAACAAGACATTTGGATAAAGGGAGTAAAATTTTGTTTGGATTAAACTATTTAAATACGTATAGTATATTTTTATACATATATGTTAAATAAATGTCTAAGAAATATTTGTAATTAATGATATTATTAAAAATCAAGAGATCCACGGTGATGTCATAAGATTACTGAAAAAAAAATAATTTATCCTCCTCAAGAATTAATTAATCCATCTGGAACAGAAAAGAAAGATTTTGAATATATTATTCTATGGATGCTTAATAATAATGAAGAATGTAATTGGTCTGACTTTTTAGATGATCCCTTGAAATTTAATCTCGCTACATTATCAAAATATATGAAAAAATTAATGGCAAACGAACATGTCGAAAAAAAAGAGAAGGGTCTCTATAAGGTTACACCTGAAGGAAGAAAACGGTATTTTGATTTAAGATTTAAAGATTCATTCGATAGAAAATTAAAATTTCCTCCAGAGATAATTCTAAACAAGAGAAATTATGAGCATATTATTCTTTGGATGTTATTCAATAACAATTATTGTAAATGGTCAGATTTTCTTGAGAAACCTCTCTCAATTAATCATAATTCTTTATCAAAAAATTTAAATCTTTTATTAAAAAAAAAACATGTTAAGAAATACAAGTCTAAGTATCGTATTACAAAATTAGGCGAATCTGAATATGATAAAATATTAAAATTTTATGATTTAGACTACCAATCAATCTTAGAAGAAGAAGTTAAAGGAATTGAAAAACTCAAGAAAACTGTTAATGCTTTCCTTGAAAAATATGACGTTAAAAATAATAATATTAAAGTCATATTTTTTGACTTATTTAATCTTTTAGATTATACTAAAACTGAAAAGTCTCTAGCAACCAAGGAAGATTTTTATAAAGTTATATTATACCTCTCTATTAACCACCCAAATAATTATCCAGATTACATTTTACCTGAAGAATTTTCTGTTAAGTATAATATCAAAATTCCAACTCTTAATTTTTTAATACAAAACATTGTAGAAGAGAATTTATATCATATAAAATTTTTTAAATTTATTAGTGATAGCAATGCAACTTACTATTTCCGAGAAAACGAAAAGATTGAGCAGATGATATATTTAATTTTAGATGAGAATATTATTAAATATAGTTATCTAAATAAACTACAACCGGGTATTTCAGATGATAAAAAAGTTTTAGAAACAGCGACTTTACTGGATAATATTTCAATCGATGTTTGCAATAAATTATTTGATAAAACAATAATACGATCATTAAAAAAATTCTTACAACAATACATAAGATTTATCTACTTAAAATTTCAAAGAGATTCCCGTCCACATAATTTAATGGATAAATTCAAAGGGATAGCATATCAAAATTTATTGAACTTAGATTTAAATGAGTTTAATAATTTAACTGTTGGTAGACGAAAGATAATCCCTTTTTTGATGGAATTTCCAAAATATGTAATTCTGGATGAAGTTAGAAGAAAGTTAAAAGAATAATTTTTAAATCCTATTTGGACTTTGTGATAAGTTACGAATGTAAATCTAAAAATGAAGTATAAAATATAATTTATTAAAAATAAATCAAAAACTTTACACAACTCTCTATTAATTATTTATATAATAGGTTAATCGCCCCCAAAATTAGATAATAAAATTTTATTTGTTTATAATAATTCAAAATGAAAAATTAATGCTACTATCAGTTGAAGATTCGAGATTAGGAAAATCAATTAAAATAGATGTTAAAAAAACTCATATTGTGGAAAGTATTATACATCTTATAGTTGAACATATGGGCATCATAAATTCAGAACAGAGATCTTACACTTTAATCCATAATGGAAAAGAATTGCCAAATTCAATAACCATTGGAGAAGCAGTTCAAAAATTTAATTTAAAAGAAAATGATAAATTATTCTTATGGGCTAAAGTGATTGGGGGGTATAATTAATAATAAGATTTAATAGGAACTTATCAGGTATTTTGGATATTTATTTACCTTTTTAATTGTCATTCTCCCATTCCTTTCGAAATAATCTCAAATAATCTAATACTTCTTTTTCTTTATCCTTATATCCTGCTTTTCTGAATAGTTTGGCTGATGATAAAAAAATTTCAGGAATGACATCTATAATTCTTTTCTTCTCATCTAAATTCAATTCTTTTTCTGCACGGATTAAATGCCAAATTGCTTCAAAATAAGAGGATGTAGCTAAAGCCCATTCTGCTTCATTTATAAAACCACCCTCCCTATACAAATCAGCTGCTTTTCTAATCATTTCTTTTATTTGTGGATAATATTTTGCCTTGAGATCACTATCATCTAAAATATCAAATTCTAATCCTAGCTTTAGAGCTTTACAAAATACCGAATTTCCTAGTGTTAATAATTTTAAATCGTTATCGTAAATGTGTTCGCTAGCTAAGGTGAATAATTTCACAGCTTCTGTAAACTTTTCAGGCTCTTTATATTCTCGAGCCAATTCCATGCAGCCCCAAGCTTTACATAAATAATACATAGCAAAAGTTTCTTCCTTTTCTTGTTTGATGTGTAATTTTGAACTCATTTCTTTAAATAGGGAAGCTACGGTTGAAAATTTTTTTCCCGCGCTGAAATGCTCTCCTTGCTTCTCTAAAACTCTTGCTTTTTCTACCTCTGACCAAAGATCTTGATATTTTTCTTTCACCTTATGAATTTTTTCCGTCCATTTCGTTGTTATTTCTTCTAATTCGATAAATTCTTCATCTTCGGGTCTTAAACGTTTAAATTCACCCTTATTTAAAATAGACATTCTTATAATATCTTTAATAATGGAAATTATTTGTTCTTTTGAATCTTTTTGAACTGCTGAAAATCCGAATGTCTTTTCTCCCAATACATCTTCGACTTTTTCTAGTTCCAAAACTTTTTTTCTATCTTGGAAACTGTTTATAACATAGTAATCGATATCCTGTGTATTTTGTTTTAATTCCAAGAGTAATTTATGTGTACTTTCTAAATTCTTAATAGTTGAATCTATAATAATACAAATAATATCAATATATTGTAATAGATTTTTGTAAGATTTAAAATCACTTATCAAATCTTCCAAATTTATAACTCTGAGAATGCATTGATTGATACCTTGGAGATCATCAAGTTCAATTTGTTTTTTTATCATTATTTTTAAATTTTCGTCTATATCTAATATTTTTTCGCTAGAGAATAGATCTAGAATTGTTGATTTTCCTACACTCTTTTCTCCTGTAATTAAGATGTTTGGAGGAATCAATTTATGCACGTCCATCAATAGCTTATAATAAATGTGTAATTAATTTAAAATACTTGGCTTTTAACAATTGCTTTGATTTTCTTTTTTAATGCATTTAATTTAGTTATATATACTAACATTAATTAAAGAGGTTATATAGAGTTTTAAAGATTATTCTCTGTGTACTATATATATAATTAATCCAAGAAAGCACGGTATTAACCAAATAACTAAAATCCATATAAAAGGATTCATATTCCTTTTTTTGGTATCTTTATAAATCCAAATTGATAAAAATAACAGGGCAAAAAGGGGAATTATTAAAAAGATTGTAAGAAGTAAAATTATAGAAGTATAAAAATTATTAAGAAAAAGAATTAAAATATTTAAAATATTCATTTACCTCCCTTTTTTATATATTCCGTTATTTCCTTATAAAATTTCTTATAGAATGTTTTTTTCATTTTTTACTGATTTAGATCTGTCTAAAGGTGTTTGACAAACCCAACAAGTATTTTCTATTCTAATTAAGGCTTTAGAACATTTAATACAATACCATACATTACAATTAGGACAAACATATGTTAATCCTGAAATTTTATTTTTACATACTAGGCATAATCCTTTATCTCTATGATAATTAACTTCTTCTACGCTAAATTTTGGTGGTCGAACAAATTTTCGTATAGTATCATGGATTTTTTCTTTTTCTATAATATCTTCTCTTCTTTTAGCATAGCGATAAATTACATAACTTATCCCTAAAATAAGCGTAAAAAAGGCAAGCCAAATTATAAATAAAATCAATACATTTAATTGAACATTAAAGAATAGATTAAAAACTAAAAAGCTCGCTATTAAAATTATCATTATTAGAATAACAAGCTTAATAATAGTTTTAGAATAAAATTCAAAATAACCTAATGAAGGAAAAATTACGATAAGAGCTCCTATTATTACCAATATCGAAGGTATTGCAGGTGAAAATAAGTTAAAATTTTTTATAAATATTGATTCAATACTCCATCCAATCAAAAAAGTTACAAAACCGATAGTTATAATTGAAGAAATTGATTGAAACTCATGTTTTGATTTAAAGGAAAACCACATAAATATTAAAATTATAATTACTAAATTTATAAAAATGTAGATATAAAGATATAAATAAAAATATAAAAAAATATAAAGCATAACGTCCGAAGTCACAATAATAACACTTAAATCGCCAGAGTAAGTTCCTTCTAAAACATAATCAAAGATATAAAAAAATAACCTTGAAAGCGCAATACTAAACCAAAAACTTCCAAATCCATACATTAAGATCTTTTCATTTTTTTCTTTTCTTTTAAATCCTCGAGATATATAGAAAATACTGGAAATGAAAAATAAAAAAATAGCCATACTGGAAAAAAAACGTTCTACTGGATCAAAGAATATACTATTTGTTATATGGATTCACCTTAGCAAAACTAATATATGTTCATGTAATTAATAAATACGTATTAAGGAATTTCTCTATAAATAAATTTTTAATTTCTCATAAAAATTTCAATAAAGGTTCTTCAAGTATTATTTATGTGCATAATTTAAATATAAATCGCTCTTATCTAATAATTTAAAGAATTTTTCACTTCATTTAATGGACTCAACAATGGCAAAAAAAAGTATAATAACAATTGCTATAATAAGCATTATCGTTGTTATTATTATTATAACTATTCCAGTCACTATTCTTTTAATTGGTTATTCAGATTATGGTAGGATTGATGAAATAATTACATATAAATATTCAACCAGCACACCATCTTCAAATGAAAAATTAAATATTTATTCGGATATAGGAAAAGTCGATATAAAATATACTCATCAACCAGTTAACTATTTTTTGAAGTTAGAAGTGAATATTAAGATGAGTGGATCGGGCTTAAATGAGAAATCGCATTTAGATTTCTTTAATATTGTTTGGCAAAACACAAGTTCTCCAATAAATTTTACAATGGAACTTATATCAGATATTTTGCTTGATTCTTCAAAATTTTTTATAAGAAATATTAGCATTGCAGTAACTATAAGATCTGATATCGTTTTTGATATTAACACAACAGTTAATGAAGGAACTATTAAAATAACAGTTCCATCTGGAGTTTATATGAATAACTTATCAATAAATCTCACTAAAGGTATTGTTTTCTATGATTTTTATGGCTGTATTATCATGGGAAATATAACCGGGGTTATCAATTTGGGCAATTTTGAATTAAAATCATTTAATATTAGGTATATGCAAAATAGTAATTGGAATTTTACAATAAATAATGGAAACTTTGATATTTATATTTCTCAATATATCGATCTAGAGGCGAATATAACTGGTAAAGTAATAATGAATGGTGGAATCCTAAATTTAAATTATGATGACAAAAGTGCTAATATTGGAGCTAAATTTGAAATACCCTATGGAAATAACAGAAACGTAACTGAACCAAATTGTATGTATCATGATTTAACCGAATGCTTAGATGGATTTGAATATAATGATGCGATATACAATAATGCTTCAGTCGGTGTTCATTCTTTTACTTCAAATGATTTTTTGACAAATAGAGTTGATTGTTATTATCATTTGAGGTTTGAAATTATTGAATCAAGTTTTTATTTGGATCTTAAAAGTATAAATTAAACTTCTCATATATAAAAGGAAATAAAAAAAAAATAATAATTGGTTATGATAAAATAATTTTTTTATTTCTTTTATTTCAAGGTTTATCAATTAAAAATTATGGTATATAAATATTGAATAATGAATTCTTTTCTATTGTAGCAGAATGTATTAATCAAAGTAATAACTGTTAAATTTTATTTGTTTAAATGGATCTATATTATATCCTTTTAAATTTTGAACATAGATACCAAAATTCTTATAGGTATAAGTCCATGCACATGGAAAAAGTTCTTCAATTATACGGTTTTGAATTTTATTGTATAATTGTCTTCTTGAATCAGGATTTGGGTCTTTTATAGCTTCATCCATCCATTGCTGTACCAATATATCATTAAAGTTTGTCATCCAACTATATAATGATGTATTTGAGTAATATAAATTAATTATATTAACAGGATCATTGAAATCTACCACCCAGCCAGTGAGTATGATATGTTCATAAGGAACATTACCTGCTTGGTCTATCTGGACTCCAATTTGTTTAAGATTATTACGCAAAAGACTTGATTGGATATTTTTTCGTTGGTCAAGTATACTGTGTGTAAGATTATATATTGCAAGAGGAGTTCCATTAGTCACTAACTGTTCCCATTCATTACCTAGGCTTATATTATCATCTACAGTCAAGTTAACAGTTCCAGGCCAACCTGCTTCTTTTAAAGTACGTCTAGCTATTGTAATGTTGTAATAAGGAAGATTAATACTAGTTGCATTAGAATATAATAATCCTTCTGGAATCGGAGACCTACATCTTATAGAGGTATTATAAAGTATAGCTTTTTCAAGGATATAAGAATAATTAATTGCATAAGAGATTGCTTTTCTCATAGTAATATTAATCACTTTAGTATTCATGGCAATATAAGATAAATGAGCCCATGTTCCTTCTTCTCGTACAGTGATGTGTGGATCATTTTTAAGTAGATCAAGTGAATAATTGAATTGATATCCAAACGTCCAAAATGGATCTAACATGGAAATTTCTCCTGCCAGTAATGCTTCCCATTGTGCTTTACGATTAGGAAAAATTAAAAAAATTAGTTTATCAATTTTAGGTTTTGTGCCCCAATAATTAAGATTAGGGGAAAATTTAACTTCAACACCAGGCTCAAAGCTATCAAGGATAAAAGGACCAGTTCCGATTAAATTTCCTGTAATATCTGTAAAATTATTATGGGGTGTGGATGTAGGGGATAAAATACTTGTGGAATAGTGGGTTAATAATGCTCGAAATGGAATATAAGGTGCATTTAGTACAAATTTTATTATATAATTATCTACAATTTGAGTTTTATTGAGAATCATGCGGCCGTCTGGAAAACGATGAAGGTAATTAAAATATTCATCATTTCGTGTGTTATTAACAAAACGACATATTCTATCAAAATTCCATTGAACCGCTGTAGCGTTAAACTCTGTTCCATCGTGAAATTTTACATTTTTTCTGAGACTACATGTTAATTCTGTGTAATTTCCATTCCAGCTATAATTTATTGCTAAATTTGGACTAATTTGAAAATCATCCCCCAAAGGATCATAAACAAATAAACATTCAGCAATCTGATCAACAACCATTCGTTCCTGAAAAAAAGCTTTAAACGGATCAATGCTATCTATGCCATACAAACTACCATGAATACCTACGATGAGAGTATTTTTTTTTGGCAGTTGTATAAAGAGATAGATACCAGTAACAATCGTAGCTATGGCTATAATACTCGTTATTCCAAGTGCAATTTGTTGTTTTTTATTCAGAACTTTAAAAAACTTTTTTTTCTTTTTCGGACTAATTTCAGCTTCTCCCATAAAACAATCAATTGCTTTTTTTTATGTTTTTTTCGCTAAATTGTCATGAAATACAGTAAATTTTAGGAGGAGACTAAACATTTCAATAATGTAAATAAATAAGATGAAATTGTTTAAAATAATTTCTACTTTTTTGTAAACTCTAAAAAGAGAAAACTAATTCTTACAAAAACCGAGCGCTATTACTTAAATTTTAGTTTAAGCTCTAAACAAATTTCGACGTAAAATTCTAAATAAAAAAAATTTAAGTTAAAAATCTTACTTGGTCCTAAAACTAATTCGAAGTTTCAACGTAGTTCCAAACCCATATCTAAATAAAGTCATTATTTAATTAATTATTTATACAAATTACTAATAGGTTCCTTAATTTTATAATAAACATAGTTTAGAATTAATAATAAAATGATTTTATCATGTGATTAATTGTTGAAGATATGAGAACAGGAAAATTGATCAAATGAGATGTTAAAATTAATCACTTAATTAAATCTATCCTGGAATATATTCTACAACACATACGACTTCTAAACTCAGGTTAAAGATCTTGCACTTTAATTTACAATGAAAAAGAATTACAAACTTGAATAACTAACAAGGAAACAGTTTATAAATTTGATTTAAAAGAAGGAGATAAATTGATATTATGGTTTAGAGTGATTGGGGGCAAAATTTAAGATATAGATAAAAATATTTCTTGGAATGTATTTAATCTAATTTCATTCTTAAAGGAAAAAAGAGAAGGAAAAAAAAGTAATTGATTAAAAATTTTATTTTTTGATTTTCTGTTTTCTTATTAGAATAAAAGAGACACCAGCGATAATGCCTATTAATAAGAAATAACTATATCCGGGAATTGCTGCATCTCCACTATCTAAAGCATTTGTTGATACAAATTCATATGAATTCCAATCTTCATTATGATTAATTGTCCCATTCACAAGGAATCCTCTCGTTTTTTCATACCAAAGCACACTCCCGTAAGCATCCTCTAATTGCCATATTGCCATAGAACCATGCTTCGCTTCATCAGTAACAGTAAATAAAACATCACCGTCAAAACCATGCACACACCTCCAGATATTACACATTGGAAATTGATCAGTAAGGGAGATATCAGTATAAATCCAAAAGACTGAATGATTACCACTAAATGGACCAAAATTCTGCACATTTGATATAATTCTAGTGCTAGTATTTACGTCCCAAGAACCAATATCATTAATAGGACTTTTCAATTTGTTCACAATATGAACAGTATCCTCTGAAGGTCTAGTAAACGTTAACGTCATATCTACTTCCACCCCTGACATTCGAGAAACTGTATAAATATGATCAACATACATACCATCGAATATTCCAACTTTATTAGAATAACCAATCGGTAGAAAGCACGAAAGCAATATTGAGGAAGTAACTAATACCAATAAAGATTTCATTAGGGTCGATTTTTTCATTTATCTTAAACCTCTTTTGTTTAAATTATTGTTAAATGATATTATTTTCACTATTTATTTTTAGATTTGGCTTCGGAAGAATTCAGAAAGCCCGAAGTTTATCGAATTTCAAATTTAACAAAAATATATAAGATAATTCAAAATTTAAATATGGAAGTATCATACTAAAAACGGTATATTTACTAAAATTGGCGATATTTTTCCATATTTTGGAAGAGAATTTATTAAAAGTCCTTCTTTACAAGAATTACTAACTGATGCTTATCTGATCATAATTTTTTAATAATTAGCGTGGTATTTTTGCGTAAATAGATACTCCGCTAGAAGTTTTAGTCATAATTAATCAAATATAAACAATTTTTTTTAAAAAAAAGAAAAAGAAAAGGAGGAAGAAGTGTTTACTTATCCTCTATTTTCTATTTTTATTTTGTAAATATATGGAAACGAAAATTTAGTTTCTTAAAATTTGGGAAAGGATTGAAGAAGTTCCTTCTTCTGTTCCATTGCTTCTTGTATTTCTGGACCTGGGGGATTACCTTGCATATTATTCATTCCAACTATGAGATTATTGGTACCCATGAAATCCAGCACGTTCGTTTTTGTAGACCCTCCAACAATTACACATTCGCTTGATCTCAACAAGGCTATATGAGCCCATGAGACATCAGCATTTTGGACATTGTTGCCAAGAATCAAATTGTTATGGGCAAATAAACATCCAATACCATAATCTCCTGTACCACGAATTATGTTGTTAGAGATAAAAGCATCTCTCAACCCCGCTGTCCAAATTCCGCCAAATATTGTATCATCTAAAACAATTTTATTATAAGAGACAACTGCTTCGAGTGTTTTATCTGGTAAATCATCAATTAAGCCCATACCATCGGCAGAAAATGACACCTTTAAAGTATTATGAGTTATAAGCCACTGGGAGAGGGAGGGAGTAACCATTATTCCTGCTTGCCATACCCAAATACCATATAAAAATTCTGTATGAATATAATTACGGGAAATCTCAAATTTTGAATTGATATTATCCATATTAACTATTCCAAAAGTACCTCCTTTAAATGAATTCGACTTAATTTTCATTTCAGCATTCATTAACACGTAAGCAGAAATACCTCCCCAAAGTGAGTCAAAGTCACAATGAGTAATAATATGTTTTCCAGTTCCAAAATTACATTCAATTCCTAATCTTACATTAAAAGTTTTAATATAAGGAAAAGGGGGAAATGTACCTGCATGACCAGTACATTTAATATTTTCAATTCGGGAATTTATCTCTCCTGTTATTAGGATAATTGATAACAAATCGTAATTTGGGGCAGGATCGTACCATTCTTTAGCAGGTTTTTCGGGGGTAATATCAAAATTTAAATCGGAAATACATACATCTCCTCCTACAAATGTAAATAAATAAGGTCCATAAGGACCATCTACTCCTGGTGCTTCAGGATCTAATCCTCTGAGAACATCGATGTTAGTAAGATCTTTACCTGCTCCTCTAAATGTACCATAGAAATTTTCTGCTATAATTGCATTGGTATAAAATTGACCTGGAGTTAATTGAACGGTACTTCCTGGACCTGCAGCAATGGCATCATTGAAAGCTTTTTGTATGTTTGCAGTATCATCTCCCCCAGAGGGAGTTACAGTAAAAGTAGGTGATCCAGCATAAACTATTCCGATTACCAAAGTAAAAGTTCCAAATATCATTGCTAATGTAAAAATTCCGGTTAACAGACTTGATTTCGTTTTCATTTTCATTTTTATTCACTCCTTTTTTCTAATTTCTATTTTATTTCACTTTTTTTTATAAAAAAATGGTCAAATTTTGTTATTCGACCTCTTTATGTTAAATTTTGGTTATTGATATCTTTCTTACAATTTTATTTTTAGATTTGGCTTCGGAATATTGTATGAATGTCGAAGTTTAACGAATTTTAAGTTTAAATAGAAAATAGATTTGAAATGGACTTCTTTTTTAAAAAAAGAATATAAGTACATCTAGCATATTTTTAAATGAGTATTTTAAGATAGGTTAATAACACGATTAAAGTAATATTGCAATATTAAAAATAAGAGATCCGTGGTGTTTTCATAAGATTTGTGCTAAAAAACTAAATTATCCTCCTCAAGAAATAATTACTCCCACTGGGGTTGAGAAAAAAGATTTTGAATATATTATTTTATGGATGCTTAACAATAATGAAGAATGTAATTGGTCGGACTTTTTAGATAAACCCTTAGAATTTAGTCTTGCCACATTATCAAAATATATGAATCTATTAATGACAAATGGGTTTGTTGAAAAGAAAGAGAA
>JBHLOG010000049.1:0-25137 GCA_048940765.1 Promethearchaeota archaeon
ATCAGCTTTCCTGGAGTAGCACCATATACTCGAGGCGTTTATCCCTCTATGTACAGGGGACAATTATGGACTATGAGATTATTTTCAGGTCATGGTACTCCAGAAGAAACTAATAAAAGGTGGAAGTTTCTTTATGAAAATGGAGAAACTGGGTTCAGTGCTGCTGTTGATGCTTTAACATTTAACGGAATCGACCCAACTGAAAAGGATGGTGCTCCAGAGGTAGGTACATCTGGTGTACCGCTTTATTGTATTGACAGCCTGTTTGCTTTAACTGAAGATATCCCAATAGATAAGATTAGTGTAGCATTAGTTGTAGAGCCTTTTACATCAGCTCCGGTATGTTCAATGTACTTTAATATGGCTCAAATGAGAGGATATGATATTAAACAACTGATGGGAACAACTCAAAATGATATTTTAACTATGACTGTCGGTTATATTCCTTATAAGAATAGTCCTCCTAACCATATACTACGCTTAGCATGTGATTTTATTGAATGGACAGTAGCACAGAAAAATGTTCCAAAATGGCATCCAATCAACTTTACTGGATACAATTATCGAGAAGGAGGAATTGATGCAGTTCAAGAATTAGCTTTTGTATTTGCAAGTGCTTGTTCTCATATTGAGAATTTGATCGATAGAGGATGGAAAGCTGATGATTTTGTGGGGCGTTTAGCATTTCATTTAGCTGCACATAAAGATTTTTTCGAAGAAATAGCAAAATTTAGAGTAGCTAGAAGAATTTGGTATAAATTAATGAAGGATAAATATGAAGTAAAGGACCCAAGGAATCTAGGTTTTAGATTTCATGTACAAACTGCTGGATCTTCTTTAACAGCCCAATCACCTAAAATTAATATAGTAAGAACAGCAATTCAAGCCTTAGAAGCAAACTTAGGTGGATGTCAATCATTACATACAAATTCATACGATGAAGCTATTTGTTTACCTTCTGAAGAAGCAGCTTTAGTTGCTTTAAGGACTCAACAAGTAATCTCAGATGAAACTAGAATTCATAATACAATAGATCCACTCGCGGGATCATACTTCATCGAATGGTTAACAGATGAAGTTGAAGATAGGGTATGGAAATATATCAATAAAATCCAAAAAGTTGGCACCATTGATAAAGCTCTCTCTACAGGTTTCTTATATAAAGAAATGCGAGATGCATTTCATAGGCGCCGAATGAAAATCGAGAATGGGGATGAAATAATGCTAGGAGTAAATAAATATCCAGTCCCTTATGATACAGTCACAGATGTGTTTAGAACAAACAAAGAGGCAATAGATATAGAAGTTCGCAGGATTGAAAAGTTAAAGGCTAGAAGAGATAATGCAAAATTAGAAAAGATTTTGGATAAGCTACGAAATGTCTGCGAAAAAGAAGAAAATGTAATGCCTGTAGTAATGGAAGCAACAAGAGAAGGAGCAACTATCGGAGAGGTATGTAATATATACAGAGAAATATGGGGAACTTGGGATCCTCCATTAGCAATCTAAACAATGAGGTGTGAAGTATGAGTGAGAAGAAGATAAGAGTATTAATGTCTAAACCTGGTATTGATGGACACTGGCGCGGTGGAATTGTTGTATCAAGAGCTATTAGAGACTCAGGAATGGAGCTTATATTTGGAGGATTTCAAAATGTTGAACAAATTGTTGAATCTGCAATTCAAGAGGATGTTGATGTAATAGGATTGAGTATTCATTCTGGTGCTCATTTTGCTTATACGCAGCAAGTTATCGATTTATTAAAAGAACGCGGAATTTTGGATAATATTATGATACTTCTTGGTGGTGTTATTCCAGCTAAAGATTTCCCTAAATTAAAAGAGATGGGCGTTGCAAACATATATGGTCCTGGATCAATGACATCCGATATTGTCGAATTTATTAAATCCCATGTCAAAAAATAAAAAAGCTTTGTAATATTTTTTTTTTCAAATTATTAAATTTATTACTTATTTTTCTTTGAGGATGCTTTTCTTTGAAAACGGGATATGACATAAATACATTAATTTCCAATTTTAAAAATAAGGATAAAATTGCATTAGCAAAGTTAATTACAATAATAGAAAATGAACCAGATAAAGCACATGAGATTTTTAAACATTTTGAAGATATAAAACACGATTCCTACATCATTGGAATTACCGGTTCTCCGGGAGTTGGAAAGAGTACTCTAACTGGAGCAATTTGTAAAAAATTATTAGATGAAGGAAAAAGTATAGGTATTATATGTATTGATCCTACCTCTCCCTTTAGTGGTGGTGCATTTCTTGGTGATAGAGTCCGTATGACTAATATCTCATTACATCCCAATGTATTTATGCGAAGTCTTGCTTCAAGGGGGTATAAAGGAGGGATTTCTAGAGCTGTTTTTGACATTAGTCTATTGTTTGAAGCGTATGGAATGGACATTATAATAATTGAGACTGTTGGTGTTGGACAATCTGAATTTGATATCTATAATCTCGCTTATACGGTCGTTGTGGTATTAGTACCGGGATATGGTGATGCAATCCAGATGCAAAAAGCGGGATTAATTGAAATCGGAGACATTTATGATATCAATAAGAAAGATTTGGGTGGAGAAGATATTGCCGTACAAGTTGAAATGATGCTTGATGATACTATCTTTCAAAGTGGATGGCGACCACCTGTTTCTATGACTGATGCCATATCAGGAGAAGGTGTTGATGATCTTATTCAAAATATATGGGATCATAAGATACATATTGAATTATCAGAAGCGATTAATGAAAAGAAAAAAAATAGATTTACTTATAAGATAAAGGAATTAATTTACTCAAAAATTGAAAAACTCGTATTAGAGAGCTTCATTAATGAAAACGAGATTAATGAAATTGTTAAACATGCTGTAGATGATGGAAAATTTAAAATTTATCGTACAATTCATAATAAATTCGAAGATATGAATTTTGAGATAAAAAAGAATAAGTGAATTCTCTTAATTCAAATTTTAAATTTACATTAAATTATGTTTTAACTTTTTATATTAAGTAATTTTAAAGCTTAAAAAGAATCTTTAAATATTTTAAAATTTCAAATTATAATAATCGAAAATTTATATTATTGGTGCTCCTTATTAATCAAACAGAAGAAATAGAAATTAATAATAGAGCGATAAGAGCAAATAATTTAGTTAAAGAAACAAAAATTCTTACAATAGCTAGATTAGCTAAAATGTTAGTTGATTTATATGGCTCTGATGAACCTTTTAAAAAAATTGGTAATCGTGGGGGGCAAGAAATTGAAATATATTTTAAAGAATTGGATGAATACATTACTTTTATTTTAACTACTGATAGAAGCAATTTTGACTGCTATACCAAGAAGGCAAAGAATCCTATCTCTAAAATTACTATAACAGTTAGAGAAGACAAAATTCTTCAGTTATTTAGTGAAATTGTACGTTCTAAAAGTAATGTTTTTGGACTAATCAAATTATTGAAATATATTATTCTTCGAAAAATGAAAATTAAAGGATCATATTTTAGTACTCTTAAATGGGTAAAAACTGTTATGATAGGAAAGCACATTATTTATAAAAATAAATGAGGTTCTTAAATGAGTTTAGAAAATGATCCCTTTTTGAATATTTCACAAATGATAATCAATCCATATATAAAAGAATGGCAAGAGAATAACAAGAAGGTTATAGGTCACTATTGTACCTATATTCCTGAAGAATTATTATATGCTGCCGATTTATTACCTTTTAGAATTAGAGCAACTGGGCATGAACATACTGATTTAGCGGATATTTATATGGTCAGATTTACTTGTTCATTTATTAGAGCAACATTGGATATGGCTTTAAGAGGCATTTATGATTTTTTAGATGCTCTATTCGTGTGTAATTCATGTGACCATTCTCGTAGAATGTTTGAATTATTTGATTTAAAAGTATTCAAACGAGAGAATTTTATAAAAAGCGTTCCAAGATTTTATATCTCTATGCCTCATGTTATAACAGATGAAGGTTTTGAATGGTATAAAAAAGAGATTAAAGAATTCAGAGATAATCTTGAGAATAATTTCATCAAAAAGCCAATTCCAGAAAAAGAACTTCGATCCTCTATAGAAGTTCACAATATGAATCGAAAGCTATTAAGAAGTATTCATGAATTACAGATTTTAGACACTCCTAAATTAAATGGAACTGAAGCTTTAAAATTGTCAATAGCAAATGCTTCAGTCCCAAAAAAGTTTGCTAATAAGGAGTTAAGTAGAATTTTAGATACTTTAAAAGAATATGAAGGAATAAAAACAGATGCAAAAAGAATAATGCTAGTGGGTAGTGAAATTGATGATATTACTTTCACTAAGCTTATAGAGAAATCTGGGGCAATAGTTGTATCAGATTTCTTATGTTTTGGAACACGTAATTTCTTGGATGATGTAATAACTGATAATGGTAATAATCTATTAGAAAGTATTGCAAAAAGGCTTTATTACAGAATGTCATGTCCTAGAATGATGGATGATCATATCAGAAGGTTAGAGTTTATGAAAAGTGAGATTAAAAGAGCAAATATTGATGGAATAATATTGCAAAGAATCAATAACTGTGATTTAGTAGGCTGTGACAATATGATCTTAGTACATGAATTAAAAGAATTAGATATACCAATTCTAAATATCGATAGGGAGTTTTTTCAAGTAGACACAACAAGGATACAGACTAGAATTGAAGCTTTTCTTGAAATGATATCATAGATTATAACACCTTAATTAAAAAAAATGTGAAAAAGAATGTCAAAAACTATTAATCAAGAAAATAGAATAATTCCGATCAAGATGTTATATGAAGCTGTTTCAACAACTGAACAATTAGTTAAAGGAATTCTTCCAGAAAACAGGATGCCTGCATTGAAAATTGGTTTAGAAAAAGTGAGATCTGCTATAGATAGAACCCTTAAAAAAGCAAGAGATGGTTACCCAATAGTTGGATATCATTTTTCTCTTCCTGCAGAATATCTTTCATGTTTTGACTGTGTACCTGTGTGTCTTGAGGGAACAGGTTATTATTTAGCAACTATGTTATTGAATGGAGTTGAAAAATATTATGATTTAATGGCAAATTGGGGACATCCATTTCATACTTGTACTGCTCAAAAAGGTCCAATGGGGATGACTTTAGATGATCTTTTTCAATTTGATGCAATTTTTATCCCAACTGCTCCATGTGATAATACTTGTGCTTCATATCCCTTCTTTAACTATGAAAAGAAGGTACCTTTAATTATTGCTGACATGCCTTTTCGAAAAGATGAAAACAGTTTTAGATATCATAGTAACCAAATTAAAAATGGTTTAATTGAACTTGGAAAAGTCATTGGACAAGAACCAGATTTTGAAAAAATGAAAAAACTTATTGAACTAGAAAATCAAGTACAACAGATTAGATTAGAAATATTTGAATTAACAAAAGCAATTCCTAGTCCTATTTCAAATATATATAATGCAGTTTCTGCGGGGATATCCATTCAAACTTCTGGAACATATGAAAATTTATCTTTTTATGAAGAAATGCTAAAAATCACAAAAAAACGATATAAGGCTAAAGAGCATTATGGCGGAGAAGAAAAAATAAGATCTATATGGCCTTACATGGTTACATACTTTGATATTTCTCTTTGTGAATGGTTAGATAGAGAATTAGGTATGAGTATACTTTTTGATATTTTTAACTATAATTTTTCAGATCCAATCAATACTAACTCAGATTTAGATACAATGTTTTATGATATGGCGAAAAAATCTATGGGTTGGCCCATGGTAAAACAATCCACTGATTTCTATTATACCACACTTGAAGATTGTCTAAGAATGGCAAAGGAATTTAGTGCTGATTGTTTTATTTATACTCAAAGTTTAGCATGTAAGCAATTTGGATCATTTCCACAATTATTAAGAGAAGCTCTTATGGATGAATTGGGAATTCCAATGCTTCTTATTGAATTTGATGTTGGAGATAAACGTTTTACCCCCTTGAAGGTTATGAAAGAAAAAATTAAACTATTTGCTCAAACTCTTATGTGAGTTTAAAATTATAAATATAAGAATTTTAAATATAATAATTATTAATACAAATTATTTTCATAAAATGTGAATTACTTTAATTTGATTCGGGTATCCAAAAATGATTGAACGTAAAGTTATAATAGAATTAGAACAAATTGTTGGCGATAAGTATGTTTCAGATGAACCAGAAATACAGTTTCTCTATCATTATGATTTTATAACTGCAGAACCTGAAGGTCAATGTGATATTGCAATCATGCCAAAATCTGCCGAAGAGGTTCAAGAGATTGTTAAAACTGCAAATAAATATAAGATTCCAATAGTGCCTTGGGTTTCGGGTATTAATTTTGGTTCTATTGCGACCCCTCGAAAAGGAGGGATTGTTATTGATTTAAGGCGTATGAATCGAATACTTGAAGTAAATGAAGATGATATGTATGTTGTTTTAGAAGGAGGAACTACTTGGGCGGATTTAAAAGGATATTTGGATAAACATCATCCTAACTTAAGAGCGGGAATAACTTTTTCACCTCCTGGGACTGGTGTCATTCCTTCTTGTTTATGTTATGGAATGTTTGATCTTGGCATGATCGGAGGAACTGGAGCAGAATTTTTGAATGGAATGGAAGTTGTGCTAGGTTCTGGGGAATTAATAAAGGTAGGTTCTTGTAGTCTTTCAAATCATTGGTATGGGAGACAGCCATTACCTGATTTAGCTGGATTATTTATAGGGTGGGAAGGAGCAACAGGTATAGTCACTAAAGCTGCTATTAAATTATGGCCAAAATTACCTTTCCGAACAGATTACCTACCTATTGGCTCAAAAGTAGAAGATGGAGTACCTATGATGCTTAAACTTTCAAAAGCTGGTTTAGGGATCTGCGATCTTGTTTTTCTAAATATGGGATGGACTCAAGCTATGCAAGGGTTTTCTGAAAAAAATGTAGCTATTGATCCGGTTGCTTTAGGTCTACCAGATTTCTTAGGACTCATAACAACTCAAGCATTCACAGAAGATCAACATAAAGCACAATGTAAAGCTATTGAGTCTATTTGTAGAGAATATAAAATAGATCCTTTACCTTCTGATATTCAATTAAAAACCTTTCCAAAAGATATGAGAGGTATTTTTATGAATTTAACTCCCGCTACAGGTGGTCAGACTCCCTTTCAAGGATGGGGTTGTTGGAATTTTGCTCGAGGGGGTGGTGGTGAATGGATTGGATCTTATTGTTCTACAAGTGATATTGTAAAATATTACAATTTATCTAGAAAAGTATGTCTTAAACATGGTAAACCACCTCAATTTTATAGCAGAATTATGTTTGGAGGTCATTATTGCGTTGCTCGCACAAACGTCTGTTTCAATAAAAATGATCCTGAGGATATTAAAAAAGCAAGATTAATATTAAAAGAAATTCATGATGCCGTCCAACAGTTAGATGGTGTTATAATGTATAAAGCCCCATTATGGGTAGTAGAATATTATAAAAATAAAACACATCCTAATACAACTAAATTGATCGAAAAACTCAAAAATCTTCTTGATCCTAATGGAATAATGAATCCAGGTCACGGAATTGGAGGTAATTAAATTGGAAAAAGAAAAAAATTTGAAATATATTAAACATACTGGAATAACTGAATTAGAAACATATGCAGATCAAATTTCATTAGAGAGAAATAAGACTTTAGAATATTATAAAGATATTCTTTATCAATGTGGAAAATGTGGAACCTGCAGGACTGGTTTTCAAGAAGAAGGGTGGTATCGCGTTTGTCCCTCTGGAGAATATGGACAATTCGAAGCTTACTATTTAGGAGGAAAAAATCTACTTTCATGGGCGATTTCATCAGATCGTTTGAAATGGACTGAAAATCTATCAAAAATATTTTATCAATGTTCCCTATGCTTAGCTTGTATTCAACAATGTCAAATCCCTGAAATTCATCATTATGCTGGAGAATGGCTAATGGCAATGAGAGAAGAAGCTGTTCAAAAAGGTTTAGGTCCTATGCCAGAACAGAGCAGATATACAGAACATATTGCATCAGAATATAATCCTTATATGGAAAAACATAAAGACCGTACAAATTGGTTATCATCAGACATTAAACAAAATCAAAATGCAAAATTAGCTTATTTTGTTGGTTGTACAACCAGTTATAGAGAGCAAAGTATAGCTAAAGCTACATCTGAAATATTGAATTCAATTCAAGTTGATTTTAAAATTTTAAAAGATGAACGTTGTTGTGGATCTCCTGTATATATGACTGGTCAAGCAAATCAGGCAAAAAAAATCGCAGAAAAGAATATAGAAATTTTCAAAAAAGAAGGAATAGAAAAGATTATTACTTCTTGTGCTGGCTGCTATCGAACCTTGAAAGAAACATACACCAAGAAATTTGGATTCGATCATGGCATTGAGGTACTTCATTTACCGGAGTTTTTATTAGAGAAATTAAAGAATAATGAGCTTAAATTTAATAATAATTTAAACATGAAAATAACCTATCACGATCCTTGTCATATTGGCCGCCACATGGGGATATATGAACCTCCAAGAGAAGTACTGGAAAATATTCCTGGAATTGAACTGATTGAAATGCCAAGAAACAGACAAAATGCTTGGTGCTGTGGTTCTGGAGGAGGAGTGAGATCAGCATTTAAAGATTTATCTAGTTTTGCTGCGAATGAAAGAATTGAGGAAGCAAAAGAGAGTAACACCGAAGCACTTGTATCTTGCTGTCCATTTTGTTTAAATCAATTCAAGACAAATATTAAAAACGATGAAATCAAAACTTATGATCTTTCAGAATTAGTATATAAAGCAATTAAGAGTTAAAACTATTAATCTTCTTTTTTTATTATTTTTATAGAACTATAATTGAAATTATATGAAAATCAAATTATTTCTCAAATTTCTTGACGATTTAAGAAATTTTATAAATTCTGAATCTCAAAAAGGGAAAAATGTAATCATTTATGAAAAAAATTCAAATCCTCTCCAACTATTTGAAAATTTAAACATAAAAGTCGAATTAGACAAACATAAAGATATAATTCTTGAAGAAGAAACTTCATTTGAATTAGGAGGGATTAAAAGAAAATCTTTTTCTTTAGTTTATCCCTTCTCAAACATGGATTTTATTAAGGATATAAATAACGGGAGGATTACACTTATTGGACTAGAATGTAAGGATATATTGGATTTATTTACCGATTTTGGCATGATTATCCTAATAGGGGTAAAAAATATTAGTGAAAAGTATTATGAATCTTTAAAACAATTTAATCTAATATCTAATGGTATTGAAGGGTTTTTAATAAGAACTATTCCAAGAAAATTTTGGTGTCGAATAAGCAAGAATATAAGACCACATTTTTCATTTGAATTTTTAGGAAATGCAATTTTCTATTTATATAAGCAAAAATTTAAAGATTTAATTAAATCTATGGAGATTTTTTTTATAAATTCCTATCCCGAATTAATTGATGAAATTATAGAAATTTCTTCTAAAATTACCATTGCTCAAAATAAAAAATGGTTAAAAAAAATTGAAGAATGGAAAAAAAGAATCGATTGTGAATACGACTGGGGATGTGAGATTTGTCCATACCAAGAAGAATGTTATGGAATTAAACAAGTTTTATTAGAAAGAGAAAAAATCGAAAAATAATATAAAAGGATTTTTGGTATATGGAAAAACTTTCAATAGCAATAGTAGGAAAGGGAGGTTCTGGTAAGACGGTTATCACAGCTCTCTTAGCGAAGTGTATTTCAAAATTACATAACTTTAAAATGTTGTTAATTGATGCTGACCCAACGCATCCACATTTGAGTCATATGGTAAATTTAGTCCCAAAAAAAAGTCTTGAGAAATTAAGAGTAGATGTTATAGATGAAATTTTAACAAAAGCAACAAATTTCGAAAAAGTAGCAGAAAATATAGATTTAGAAGTATATAATGCGATAACTGAAAGCAAACAATTTAGCTTATTTTCTATAGGACAACCAGAGGGACCAGGTTGCTTTTGTCCTTCTAACAATCTTTTAAGAAAAGTTATTAGCTCAATTTCTAAAGATTTTGATATAGTTTTAATTGATTGTGAAGCTGGACTTGAACAAATTAATCGAATGGTAATAGAATCTGTTGATATACTTTTAATTGTTTCAGATATTTCAATAAGGAGTATTGATACTGCTGAGGCTATTCGCAAAAGCGCTAATAAATTTACTAAATACAAAAAACTTGGCATTATTTTAAATAGAGTTAAGGGAAACATTAGTCATATCCTCAAAAAGATAAAAGATTTTGATCTTCCTCTCTTAGGTGAAATTCCAGAAGATAATAACATAACCAAATTTGAGGTCATGGGGAAATCAATAGTTGATATTTCTGAAAATTCAAAGAGCTATTTAGCTCTAAATAAGATAGCAGAAATAATATTAAGTCCACAATTTTTAAAAGATTAATTGTTAAGTATATTAAATCCTATTTTAAACCTAATTTGGATAAGAAAAAGTCATTTTAAATTGGATCTAGGGAATTTATTATATATAACAATGAACTTATTTTATTTATTATCCAATCTTTTTTTTTATAGAAATCTATTAAGTGTTTAGGGAAAAAAAATCTATGCCATTAAATACTAAGAAAGTTCTTCTAACTTATTTTTTAATCTCTTTAACTTCTTCTGTTATCGAAATTATATTTTTAAAATCGTTTTTTTATAGTTTTTGGATAACATATATAGGAGTTTTTTTCACTGGACATTTTATTAGACGAGCAATTAATGATTTCTTTAAACAATTTCATATAAAAAAGATTGTAAGATCTTTAATAACTCCTTGGATTATGTTTGGACTTATTGTTCTTTACGTACAATTCTATTTTATATCTGATTTATTATCCAGTGGTGAAGATTACCTAGGTTTTAGTCCTTTAAGTATTTTTATTTTCATTTTAGGATTAATTGTTTTAGTATTAATTTCCATTAATCCTCTTATTAGAATTGTTGCAGTAGCATTCCACAGAAGAAAAACAAATTTATTTCCTATCAATAGAATTGAATACGTTGCAATGGAATATTTAAAAAAATCATCTCAAAACAGTTTATCATTTGCTGAATTGAAAAATCTAATAAATGGAACTTTTAATATCTTTATACCATCAGTATATTTTGATGAAGAAACTTCTGCTTCAAGCATATATCATCTTTGTGGATTGAGATTAGCTGATATTAATGATAATCTTGTTAAATTAAATCAAGAAGGGCAAAAGCAAGAAAGAATATGGAATGATACTCTTAATAATCAAAATGTTAAATTCAATAAGATATTAACAAGTAGTAGCGTTCTTATAAGGTCATTTATTGGATTATTCACACTAAGCCTTCTTAAAATATCTATTGGGTTATTCAGTTCGGAATCCTTAACAGCAGAGGGCTTTGAGAATTTTCTTGACTGCATAGCTGTTATATTGATAGGGGTTGGTATAAAGTATAGAAAGGAAAAACTTGTTAATATAATTTTAATTAGTTTAATGGCTTTTACAGGAGGTTCAATTTTGTACAGTTCCATTGAATCCTTAATTATTGGTCCTGTCCAAATTTCAAATATAATAATAATTATAATAATCTCTACGATATCAATTTTCCTAAATACATATATGCGAGCATTAAAAAATTTTGTTGGAAAAAAGAGCAGGAATTCATCGTTGGTCGCAAGTGCTATAGATTCGAGGGTAAATATTATAATTTCCATTGGTATTATTATAGGCGCGCTCTTTTCAGAATATGGGAGAACATTTAATGCACCATTTCTCTATTACTTAGACCCAATTATAGCAATAATTATCTGTTTTTTCATTTTTAAAGAAGTTATTGAAATTTTCAAGGAATTTATTACTGGGGAGGAGGATATCGAATTAGGTAGCTTTCAAATGACTTATGAAGAAAATTTCAAAGAATACATTGTTAAATGGATAGTTTCTGTTCTTTATCAAAATAACCAAAAAGCATTCAATAAGGAGCAATTAAATCAATTCTTTCAAGATTCGATAAGTAAAGGAGAATTAATTTATACAGATTTATCTCATTTTGGCCTATACCCATTTAAAGAAGAGGGAATAAGTTCTATAATTCATAATCTAATTGATCTTGGTATTTTAATTCAATTAAATGGTGATTACATTAAAATAACAGAAAAAGGAAAATATATGTATGAAAATTTATATTCAAAACCACTTTTGGAGGATATTAGAGATCCTTTTGATTTCTTTTTCGAACAGAAATATGATTTTGACAGTTTAAATAATAGAAAGCAAGAATTGCTAGATAAATATTCAAAAATTTGATTTCTTCTTATATTTAGAGTAGTAAAGTCTTTATCTTCTATGGACCTATTTTTATTTTATTAGAATATAAGCTTTCTTGTTCTAATTTAATTATTTGATGGAAAAATACATGAATAGAGATATAATTTAAAACAATTTATATTGCATAATAATAATTTTTTGAAAATGTCTGAAAAAATATGACTAATGAAGAAGTTGATTTAAAAAAGAGAAGTAAAAGTATTTTTGAAGGGATTAAAAAAACACCAATGAAATATGGGAAATTGGGATTATTGAAAGGATTAGGGCTTGATAACGAAGAGATTGAAAATAAGCCATTCATTGCAGTTGTAAATACTTGGAATGAAATTAATCCGGGCCATAAGCATTTAAGAATTCTTTCAGAAGCCGTAAAATATGGAGTTATTGAAGCAGGTGGGGTGCCTTTCGAGTTCTGCACAGTTGCTCCTTGTGATGGAATTGCGATGGGATTTGAAGGTATGCGTAACATTTTGCCTCAGAGAGAAGTAATTACGGACTCAATTGAATTAATGGTAGAGGCTCATAAATTTGATGCTATGGTCACAATTTCTAGCTGTGATAAAATTAATCCTGCAATTTTAATGGCGGCAGTTCGACTTGATATTCCAACAATTTGCGTACCAGGTGGACCAAATTTATACGAAGTAAGATTCATGCCAGAATATAAAGGAATTGCCCAGAAAAATTATACTGATCCTACTCATATTATCGGTTGTCATTCATGTGCAACATATGGTGCTTGTGAATTAATGGGTACAGCTAACACTACTCAGTGTTTAATGGAAGCTTTTGGAATGACTTTACCTAATGCTGCAACGATTCCAGCAATGACTCAAATGAAATATATGATCGCTAAAAATTCGGGAAGAAAAATAATTGAGCTTCTAGAAAAAGAAATAACTCCTTCTCAAATTATGACGAAAAAATCTTTAGAAAACGTTATAATGGTTGACTTAGCAATTGGAGGATCTACTAATTCGACTTTACATATACCTGCAATTGCATATGAGATGGGAATTAATCTTGATTTGGAACTTTTTAACGAATATAGTAAAAAGATACCAACAATAGTAAATGTTGTTCCATCGGGAGATTACGGTATTGTAGATTTGTATAAAGCAGGAGGAGTCCCTGCGATTTTAAGTAGATTAAAAGATTTTCTTCACTTAGATTGTTTAACTGTTTCTGGAAAAAAAATTGGAGAATCTATTAGAAAAATTAAAGTTTTAGATGAAACAGTAATTAGACCATTGAACAAACCGCTTTTTCCAGAAGGGGGGACTGTTATTTTGAAAGGTAATTTAGCACCAGAAGGAGCAGTAATAAAGCAATCAGCTGTAAATAATAAAAAAATGTTAAAGTTTAAGGGGCCTGCAATATGCTTTAATAGTGAACAAGAAGCTATAGATGCCTTAACTTCAAATCAAGTTTCAAATGGTTCAGTTATAATAATTAGGTATGAAGGTCCAAAGGGGGGTCCAGGTATGCCTGAAATGTTAGCTATTACAATGACTCTAGTGAGAATGCGTGATTTAGATCTTGTTGCCTTAATTACTGATGGACGTTTTTCAGGTGCTACTTCTGGTCCATGTATTGGTCATATAAGCCCAGAAGCTTATTTAGGTGGACCACTTGCCGTAATTAAAGATGGTGATTTAATTAATATTGATATTCCCAACAGAATTCTTGAAGTAGAAATATCTAATAATGAACTAAAAGAACGATTAAAAAAATGGAAACCGCTTGAAAAAGATATTAAAAATAAAGCACTCTTAAAATATAAAAAACTCGTTTCTTCTGCCGCAAAAGGAGCGATTCTTGAGTTTTAAATAGTTAATAAAATAAGAAATATTTATTCTATTTTTTTCTTCAATTTATTCTTTTTACATTTTTATGTTCTTTTTTGGTAATTGAATACTGCAAGGAAAGATACCAACTTTTGGATATTCCCCATAAATATTTTCAAGCTCTTTTACCATATCTTTGAAATCGTTTTTAAAGATTGTTCTTTCGGGATAAAAATGAAGAACATCTGCTTTATTGATATTAGGAGAAAAGATTCCAAATTTTCTTTTTTTTAAGATCCATTGAACTTTAATCGAATCACCCCAATTCTGGTATAATTTTCCTCCCGTTTCACCTTGTAATGAATGAAATCCCCTTCCTTCGCTAGCTGCTGTAAGAAATACAATTGCTCCATCACTTTTTATAAGGTTGCTAGAATAGAAATTAAATCCCTTAATAGCCTGAGATAATTCGGTATCCTCAGGATACAGATTAAAAAAACCAATATCCAAATTCAAATTAGTTGGTAATTCCGTTGAATATATTTCTTTACCTTTTTCCATTGCTCTCCTATGTGCATTAATAAAATGACCTGCATAAATCTCTGCAATTCCTCTTCTCATTGTAGATACTATGTTAATCGAAAAATCTAGTCCTACTTTTTCACAAACGTCTTCAATGTCTTTTCTCAATTCAGTTACAAATCCTATTCCACCAGCATTGCCTTTAACCCCAGTTCTATGATTTGCCTCGAGGGTTTGGATTCCACAGATTCCTGGTAATATAATCTTAGCACCACCACCATATCCTGCTAAAGGATGTGGAACTACGGTTCCAACCGCAATCTTTAGATCAGCTTCATAATAAGTTTTATTTAAGTAGACTGGAGTTCCCATTTTAGATTCTCCCAAAAAAATTAGATTTTCATATGGATGATGATTTTCGATATTAATCCTATTTACTATACTTAATCCTAATTTTTTTATAGAGTCCCTTCTGTCTAATGGACGGTGTGAACCAAGCGCATAAAGAATAGTAATTTTTTCATCTTCAATGCTTACTGAATTTAATTGATTTATAATAATATTTAAGATATTCTCCATTGGAGTAGGTCTTGAAATATCTTCAACAACGATAATAGCATTTCGCTTTCCTTTAGCCAGTTCGATAAGTGAGGGAGTTCCAATTGGATTATTTATAGCAATTTCAATCTGTTTTTTTGAAAGTTCATCAGCATCTTTCATACGAAATATTTTTATATCCCAAGAATCAGGAAATTCCAGAATAAAATCTTTATCTCCATACCATGCTGCCCAAGGTATCTTAAACGTTTGTACCATTTTAAATTCTCACATAAATTTATGTAGATAAAAAATAAATTATTAAATCTCGTATTTAAGATTGTTCTGAAAGAAAGTTCATGACGATTTCATTAAATACCTCAGGTTTCTCAAATGGAACAGCATGCCTGGCATCCTTGATTTCTATAAATCTCGCATTGGGAAGTAATGCTGTATATTCTTTTTTAATTGAAGATGGTGTATAATCTTCGTCTGATCCAATGATAAGTGTTGGAAAGGTAATTTTATCAAGTTTATCACGGATACTCCATCCAATTAATGCTCGCATTGCTGAAAGATAAGCCTTTTTATCATTTTCTGCCCATCTTTCAATTAATTTCTCCCGCAAATCTTCTTGTTCTGGTTTAATGAATAATCTGGGTGCAAGAACTTTACCCATCTTTTTCATTCCTACTAATTTTACTATAAATGTACGCTTAAAAGCCTCTAATTTCATTTTAAATGAATCGATTGGTATTTCAATACCGGCATTTACAATTATTAGACTTTTTACTAAATGAGGATAATCCACAGCAAATTGAAATGCAATATCTCCTCCTAAAGAGATCCCTAAAGTATGGGTTGACTTTATTCCTAATTTTTCTAATAATTCTGCAATATCTTCAGCAAACATCTCCATAGTGTAAGGTCCTTTAGGTTTATCTGTTTTTCCATGACCTCGAAGATCAATAGTAATAACTTGATAGTCTTGAGAAAATGTAGGAACTTGGAACTCCCAATCGCGTGTACTTGAACCTAAACCATGGATAAGAAGTAAATTTTCACCCTTTCCAGACAATTCATAATACATTTCAATATCTTTAACCTTTTCTTTTGGCATAATAACTCTCTATAATATATTTTTTATTAATATTTATTCTTTCTTAGAATTTTTAAAATGTTCGAAAAGTGCACCTTAAAGCTTATATTAAAAATCTAAATCTCTTTTAAATATTTACTATAATAAGATAGTTCCAAGGGTTAAAAATGACGTTAAAATCTACTAAATTGTATCCTAAGAAACATCTTCTTGTCAATTTTAATCTTCTCTTTTTTTTGGTTATGTGGATACTCATTTCAAATTGTATTTTCATGAGAAATCTATATTATCAAAATTCTCGAATGTTCCAAAAATCGGAACAAACTAATTTAGAAATATACCAAGAAAAAAATGATATCTTGCATTATTATAACGTTCATCAATATGATTTTCTATCTCAACCCTGTATTAAAGTTAAAGATTCAATTCAGAATAATACTTTTTCTAATACTAGTTATCAACGAACTTTTTGGATGTGGGACTCCAATAATTGGTCATATTATAAAATAAATGCTACATTAGTCTCAGTAGGAGAGAATTGTTATATTTATATGGAAGATTATTGTATAGCAGAAATAGGAGAATTTGCTGCAATTAAACAAGCTGAAGGTATTTGCGACGAATTCGACGACATAATTTATCCCAGGATTATTGAACTAGCTGGTCATCCCAATGGAACTATAGGTGATATAGATGGTGATCCAAAAATCATAATTTTACTATCTAGCAATCCTATCAGTTATTATGATCAGAGAAATGAGTTAAAGTTAGAGTATTCTAACCTGTGCGAGATGTTCCATATCTATTATAAAACATGGATCCCTACAATTGCTCATGAGTTTCATCATCTCATTTGGTTTAACAATGAAATGGATGAACCTCATTTTACTCTTGAAGCTTTAGCTGAATATGCCGTGTTCTATGCAGATTATTTAGCTCCATATAACAACCTTAGTCCACAAACAGAACTCTTTCTTAATCATCCTGAAGATTCTCTTCTCTATTGGAATATGTTAAATTCTATTGATTATGGAGGTGTCTATTTGTTTGCTTTCTATATTGCTGAACGTTATGGGTTAGAAATTCTTCGAAATCTAATAATGGAACCTGCTGATGGAGCCTATGGAATTGAAAATGTTTTAAAAAATTCAGGTAATAATATCTCATTCAATGAACTATATTTGAATTGGATTACAGCATTAACTTTAGATGAGATTGGTTTTATGAACAACCTCTATGGTTTTGAAAATCTAGATGCTCGCGTTACTAATTATACTTCTGTTAATTTTCCACTCATTAACGATAAAGTTAAGCTTTATTACTATGGCTTTCATGTTCATAAAATCTCTTCCCTCCCAAATAATTTTGCTGTTGAGATTAAAAAAGATCAAAATACTACAATAGGTTTCTCCATTGCTTTTCATGATTCTATGGGTTGGCATGTATATCAGAATCTGAATAATGAGGGGAATTCATTAATTAATGAAAAATTCATTGGTTCTGAAATTGATGAGGCGTATATCATAACCAGTTATATATTCAACCAAACACCACCTATACCCTCTGAAAATGGACTTGGACCATTTATATATATTGAGATTACCATTAAAAATACAACTAAAAAAAACATTATTCCAAATTTAATATTCTACGAAATTTTCATTTTATTACTAATTATAACTTTAATTACATTGAGGAAAGTAATGAGGAAGAAAACTACTATTGATAGATCAGTGCATTCATAATTAATACTCAGAGTTTTCTGGTTCCCTATAATAAATTGTTCGAAAAGTGCACCTTAAATCTTTATTTATCGATTTTTTTCTTATTTTATAATGAGAGTTAAAAAATAAAAGATAGTAATAATGAATTTTAATAAACAGAAAATTAAAAGCAAAATTACTTCTATTTCTACAAGTATTTCTTCGTTCTTAGTTCCAATTTTTCAATATGTACCTTGTACGGCAATTTGGCATGGAATAATGAGCGTACCATTTTTAACTTATTTAGGTTATTACTTTCAAAATCCTGGAATTCTAAAATATGATATTCAGTTTTTGTTTAATACTCATGGAATCTATTTTGTTATATTTGGATTCTTTTTATTTCTCTACTCCTTAATCTATCAATTAATTCATAGAAAACAATTAATTCAAAAAGGACCATATAAATATGTCAGACATCCTCAATATATTGCCTTCATTCTTATGACATTTGGATTAACTTTGGTAGCATTTCAAACGTATCCCATTGTTAATTTTGATCCATATTATATTAATGGTTATACTATCATATTTTATATCTGGATTGGCGAAGTTTTAGCCTACGTATTATTAGCTAAGATAGAAGAGTATGCTTTAAAAGCTAAATATGGAGATAAATACTTAGATTATGCTGATAATGTACCTTTTATGTTTCCTTTGTTAAAAGTAAAAAGAAATAAAACTGAAAAATAATACCATTTAATGTTATAAAAAACTAATGAGTAAAATGGCACTTAAAAAATTTAATTTACTTTTAGGAATGAAATTTTTACTGATATTTTTTTCTTTTATCTTACTCTCGGTTATTTTATATCAAGTTATAACTTTCAAAGATGATATGTTTGGTCGTGAAAGAACTTTTTCTATAGAAATAATTATTATATATATTTTAATCGCAACTCTTTCTTTATTGTCTGTTTTTGAAGTGCTTACTTTAAAAGAGTATAGAGGATATATTATAAAGAGACCTTTTATAAAAAAAGGAAGTTCTTATTTAACTCTTACAGATATATTTGAAAATGAAAATCGTTTGAATATATTAAGAGAAATTCTTAAAAATCCTGGAATACATCAAAACGAATTATTGCGAAATTGCGATCTACAGAAAGGACAATTACAATGGCATTTAGATGTTTTATTGAAAAACCGTATTATAAAAAAAGAAAAATATGGACAATATACAATATATTTTCCAATTACTTCCTCTATTGAATCAATTGAACATTTCAAAAATTTACCCACAAAGTCAGAGACCACTGAAAAAGTTTTAGAGATTATTCAAAAAAATCCTGGAATTAATTCTTCAAAAATCTCTCGAATTCTAAACCTATCACGCAACACAATAAAATATCATATTGATAAATTATCAGAGAATGATTTAATCTATCTTAAAGAAAAAGGTCGAAAAATAGAATTATACCCCAATGTCGAAAGTATAACAAACTGATATCTTAGCAATTACATTTATTGTGGTCGTTTGTATCATTAATCTAAAAATTTTTGCTCAATAGTGTCAAAAGTATTATTTCTTAAACTTTTATCTTCCCATTCTTCTTTTAAAATAAATTTTTGAACTAATTCATTCAGGTTTTTTGGTAATTGTTCTTTAAACTCTATAAATCTTGGGACCATAAAGTATGCTAAATTTTCCTTAAGATAGTAATGAAAGTCATTATATTTCAGGTCCGTATCTTTTTTAACAACAGTACATATTTTTATCTCTTTATTTGATGAATTTTCAATAGATACTTCAAATGCAGCGCATTCGGCGACCCCAGGATGGGAATCCGCAATTTTTTCAATATCTGTTGAAAAAAATGTTTCATCCCCTCTAACAATCATATCTGTTTGCCTACCTAAATAGTAGACAAAATCTTCATTATCTTTATAACCGAAATCACCTGTTTGAACCCATCTGTTTTGACCTATTTTCATGAATAGTGGTTCTTGTAAATTGTAATATTCTAATTCAAAAGGAAGCTTTGTCCTTGATACAATTTCACCAATATTGTTTCTTCCTGGAGGTAATTCTCTTCCATTGGTATCAACAATTTTTAACTCATAACCCCTAACCGGTTTTCCTATAGATCCAATCTTGCCTCCTTTAGAACCTATTGTATTCATTGTAATTCCTATCCCTTCTACTACTGCCCATACTTCGAAAATCGGCAGACCGAATCTTCTTTCAAATGTTTCCCATACTGACTTTAAAGCACCAAATCCAAATGCATATTTTAACGAATGTCTTCTATCTGAATCCCTTGGTTGCTGATTAACTAAAGCTAATAAAAATTTACCGTTATAAATAAAGCAATCTGGTTTATATCTATTAATATCCTCCCAAAATATTGATTTATTAAATTCTTTGGCTATTATTATCGACCCATTATAATATAATGCAGGGATTATTGCTAAATAACGTGTAAAAGTGTGAGCTAGAGGTAAAGAACAATATATTTTCTGAGAAATTCGACCAAAACCAACATCTTCTAATTCACTCCCTATACTTATTCCCGAAAGGGTAAAATAATTTCTATACAAAACACACTTGGGTTTTCCTGTAGCACCTGAAGTATAGCAGATTTCTAATGGATTAAAATTTTGAATATTTATATTAGGATTTTTATCATTATCAGATAAAATTTCTTGGAAATCAATAAAATTATCCTTAAATTCAAAATCACTAGGAGGATGATAAATAATAATTTTTTTAATCTGTGTTAGTTTAGTAGAAATTTTTTGAATTTTTGAAAGATAATTATAATCAATTATTAGTATCTCTGTATTACTATTTTTCAAAATATACTCCAAACTAACCTCTGACAATAAATAATTTATTGCTACTAGCACGCTTCTAGTTTTTGCTATACCAAGCCAACAAAAAACAAAATCAGGACAATTTGGGAGCAATAATGCTATCTTTGGGTTATTTAATTTTAATTTTTTAATTAAATTTAAAAGTCCATTAGCAATTTTGTTCGAATTTTTATTTGTGTCAGAATAAGAAAAAAGCTCATCTTCAAAGTAAATAAAAGGCAGATCTTTATTAATTAATGCCTTTTTTTCAACTAAATTTGATAGGGTTGCGTCATCTAAACCATATCTTTTCGTTATTTGATAAAGATCATAATTTTTACTAATTATTAATTGATCTCCATTCAACTCTATTGAGACTACTTCCTTATCCTTAAATGGAAAATAATCATTTTTAGATATACTACTTGGAATGTAAACCCAACAGCTTTTATATCCACGATTACCTGATTTCTTTTCTGAAATTCTACCTTTTGCTGTTTTCATAACAATTAGTCATAAATTTGTTTACTATAGTACATTATTTTGTTTTATAGTAAATAAAATTAACAATAATAAAATCTTTTTTTAAATTTCCAATTATTAATACAATCTTATTGTAAAAACTATTTTAAGTTGTATTAGCTATACTAATAATTTAGGAAATCTATTTTCTAACGATAATTCTTTTTCTATAACATAACTTAATAATTCTTCACGTTCTTTGCCAGCAAGGACTTCTAACTTTCTAATTTCTAACGGATCTACTTTTTCTCTTCATAGTTTGATTTCTTTTACTGTAGGGGGTACAATCTCATTAAGTCTATCTGGGATAATTAGCTCAAATCCCGTAGATTCTTTAACAGTTTCAAGGTTAATACTAGGATGAATTGTTTTTAGCCTCATCATTTTTGTTTTATTTTCAAAATCCAAATATGCTAAATTAGTAATTACGCATTGAGGACCAGCCCCCTACATATAGAAAGTTTACCTTCTGGGAACCCAACTCCCGATATAAAATCAAGTTTTTCAGTTGGTACAAAGCTCCTTTTATCATGTCTGGGGGTATAAAGGAAAGATCCACGAGCATAAAACATGCTAAAATCAAGAATACCTGCAGCCTTTAATTGGTGGTTAAAGGTGTGTTTATCAAAATTTAGTCTTAAAATTTTGAATTTAATTGAAGATAATCCCGGTATTAATTCAGTAATGATATCTAGGAAATTAAATTTGAGAACAAGTTCTGTTAAATATGATATTGATAAATTAGTTAAGCTGGACTTTGTAATACTTGAAAAAATTAATCGCGAAATAGAGTTATATATAAAGAAAGTTAATTATAAATAAAAAGACAAGACTATCTTGTACTTTGGATGAATTTTGTTTCATTCTTTTGTTTCTTTTCCCATTTTTTCCGTTCAGAGCGCAATTTGAAGAGATCAATATCTTTAAATATTAAACCCTCTTGTTTTGCAGGAATTCTCCTTTCAGTACGATCTTTTTCAGGAGTATAAATTAGTGAATCTCCAAATTCAGCAACATTTGCAAAGAAGCAATATGCATAGATAGATCTGCGTGCATCAAAATGAGCTGCTTTAAAATCAGCAGTAACAGGAGTGAATGCCGGATTAATTACAATATCCACTGGTGGTTCAAAATTTTTCAATTCCACTCTCAAATCCATATCCAGGAAATCGCGACATATAATTATAACAATTCTACCAAACTCTGTATTGCACACTATTGTCTTTTTAGGTAGAGAATTTCCCTTTATTGCTTCTTTAATTTTATTTCCGTTAATATGCATTATAGCAGGTATATGTTTTTCTTGTTCCCAGAGGATCCCTTCTGGTCCAATTACCATGCTAATATTTCTATGTGTCGCTGTGTCGTGGTAAGATCCAGGAATAATATACATGCTATGAATTTTAGCTAAATTTGATAAATCCTCTAGAAAATCCATGTAATTTAGATCAATAGTCATTTCAGGAAATATTAAAACATCTACATTACTCTTATTTGCATTTTGAATTATTTTTTTTACTATTGATTTAACATATCCTATTTTTTCATCTTTAATACCTAAAAGACCCGAAGATTTAACTTCATAGAAGTCACTTAAAAGATCACCAGTTTTTGAAATCCCTATTTGAGCAATTCCAATTCTACATTCTCTTCTTTGGATTTTTGGATACTCTTTTAATAGATCTTTATAAATAATTTTATATTTCCTCTTTGCACTTTTCCTCTCGACACCCTTAGTTTCTTCCTCTGTAAATTGACGAATTTCACTTAATTTTGAAGATGAACTAGTTTCTAATGAACATGCTGGTGCTATAATTCCTAATGTACTGCTAGACATTGATGGTTTTTTTATAGTATTTAAAGCAGAAACAATAATTTTATCTTCTTTTTTCAATGATTCAAGTCGATCTAACACCTCATTCTTCTTATGTTTATAATCTGCCTTTTCAAAAAGTTCTGATGCTGACTTCAAAAGTGTAGTAGCTATTTCTAATAGCTTTTTCTTTTCCTCAAGACTAGTCTCCATATCTGCTTTTATTATATACCAAGCGGCATCAAAATAAGTTGAAGTTGCTAATGCCCAATCTGCTCCACTTTCAAAACCTCCTTTTCTATAAGAAGAGGCTGCGTCTCTTAGGAGTATCTTAACTTTTGGGTATAATCCTTCTTTGAATTCCATTTCAAGAGATTTGTCAAATTTGCATCCTAATTCTAAAGCTTTACAAAAAGATGAATTACCTGATGCTAATAGTTTTAATTTACTCTCAATAAAAATCCCACTAGCATTTTTAAATAGATCTGAGGCTTGTGCAAATCTTTTTGAGTCTTCATACTTTTCTGCTAGTGCCATAGTTTCCCATGCTCGGCAAAGGTAATAAATTGCCTTGAGCTCAACTCTCTCACTTTCTGTCTTAAATACCTCACAAAGATTCTTAAATATAGAAGCCGCAGTTGCAAAGTTTTCAGCAGCAGCTAGGTTATTTCCTTGCTTTTCTAATAACCTTGCTTTTTCAAGATTAATTCTTGCTGAACAATAGTTCATTCTTACTCTAGCTACTTTAATGAGCTTCTTAATCCTTTCATTTTCCAATTTTTCTTTAGTCTTATTAAGAGTTGATTCTAATATTGTAATTGCTTCATAAAAATTCATTTTAGTTTGTTCATATTGCTTTATTGCTTTATTATGATCTTCTTGTTTGCTAAGTAATTCTGCTTCCTCCAATAGCATCCAAGCAAAATAATAATGTGCTTCGTAGTTATATTTTGATAAACCACTTAATATTTTATTTGCCTCTTCATAACTTTCCTTTGCTTTTGAATGATCTTCCTTTTTATGATATGACTTAGCATTTTCAATTAATTTCCAAGCTAATGAATAATTATTTTTCTCAACTATTCTGTCTTTCAATAATTTATAATCTATAAAACTTAATGATTCTTGATATCCTTTTTGTGCTTTATCATAATATTCTGCTGAAACATTATAATTACCTAATCGGTCTTCGATACGAGCAATACATTCGTGACTAGCTGCTGCATAGGAAATATGTCCCCTATTTAAGCTATCCTCTATTACATTCAGATATACTTCTTTTGCTCTTATTAAATAGGATTTTTCCTTAGAAATAATTCCCAATTCTTCATAAAGGAGCCCTAAACGTATCTTTGCTGCAATAAATCCTGTCCGAGATTCTACAGGATGATCTAAATAATTATCAGCAGCATCAACAGCAGATCTTAACATTTTAATTTTGTTTTCTTTATTCTGAGCAATGTCAGCTAGAGTCTTGAATGATCTATACAGTGCAGAATATCCAGAAGTTCTACTAAACCCTTTTTTGTACTCAGATCCAATTTTATTTGAATTCTCTGCATCCTCAACCATACTTTTTGCATATTTACTCCTATCTTCCTCATTTTTAGCAAGATAGACTAACTGTGAGTAAGACCAAGTTAATATTTGATATGCCCACGCACTAAAAGGCTTAAAAGCTATATTATTATGAGAAGCTTTAGCATAGTTTAAGGCTTCTTTGGCGTAGGATTCTCTTTGCTTAGGACTGAAAAAGCTTCTCTGAGCAATATTTGTGTAATAAAGAGCAGGTAAGAAATTGCTATAAAAATTCCAAAAACTAAATAAGTTAGAATATACCTTTCCAGCTTCTTTTAT
>JBHLOG010000050.1:0-24997 GCA_048940765.1 Promethearchaeota archaeon
ATTTCAAATTTTGTCATTTACGAGTATGGTGCAGGTGCAGTCATGGCAGTACCCGCGCATGACCAGAGAGATTTTGAATTCGCTAAAGAGTATAATATTCCGATAAAGATAGTAATTCAACCACATAACTATGAATTAAATTTAGCTAAAATGGCTCGCGCTTATGAGGGTGATGGGATCCTAGTAAACTCAGAAGAATTTAATGATATGGAGAATAAATCTGCTGCTGATAAAATAACTAAGAAGTTAAATCTACTTGATAAGGGATATGCTACTATAAATTATAAATTAAGAGATTGGGGAATTTCACGTCAGCGTTATTGGGGCTGCCCAATACCAATAATATATTGTAATAAGTGTGGAATGATCCCTGTACCATATGAAGACTTACCAGTGTACTTACCAAAAGATGTGACATTTACCGGAATAGGGAATCCCTTAGAAACCAGTGAAAGTTTTATTAACACAAAGTGTCCTAACTGTGGCAATGACGCAAAACGGGAAACGGATACTATGGATACTTTTATTGATAGTTCTTGGTATTTCTTTGCTTATTGTGATCCTCCATCAATAGAATCAGAGATACCCTATACCAAAGCCAAAGTAAATTATTGGGGTAATATTGACCAGTATATAGGGGGAATAGAACATGCAGTCATGCACTTAATATATGCCAGATTTTTTACAAAAGTAGCTCGTGATCTAGAACTTCACAAATTTGATGAACCTTTTCAATCATTACTTACACAAGGAATGATTAATAAAGCTCAACCATTCTGTACTAACTGTAACGCCTTTCTTATGAAAGCCGATTTAGAGCAAATGAAGTGTAGAAAATGCGGAAACAAAGATCTAATTCAAAAGTCTGTAAAAATGAGCAAGAGCTATGGAAATACTGTAAATCCAGAGCAGATTATTGAGAAGTACGGAGCAGATGCTGCTAGATTCTTTATATTATTTGGAGCAAGCCCATCATCAGGATTGGAATGGTCTGAAGAAGGTGTTGACTATGCAAATAGATTTATTAGAAATACATTTATATTGTTAACTGAACCTCCGAAAAAAAAGCATAACAATCTAACGATAAGAGATACTTTAATACAATATTATTTAAATAAAACAATTAAAGAATCTACGGATAATATGAAAAATCTCTCAATAAGAAATGCTGTAAATAATCTAATACAATTTACCTCAGAACTAGGTAAATACAAGGATGAAGGGATTCTTGAAGAAACTTTCGAAGATTGTAGGGAAAAATTAATCCTCTTGCTCCACCCTATAGCGCCTCATATGACAGAAGAAGTCTGGGAAATGATTGGTAAAAAAGGATACATGAGTTTAACATCATGGCCTGTTTATGATAATAAATTACTTACAGAAGAATCTGAATACAAATGGAAACTACTAAATAATATTATAGAAGATATCAGTAATATAAAGCTAGCGATGAAAAAAACATCAATAGAGAACATTTCAATAATTATAGCTGATGATTGGAAATTAAAATTCTATAATCAACTTATGATATTATTAGAAAAAACTAAAAATCAAGGTGAAATAATGAAAAATCTGATTCAAGATACTAATTTTAAAAAACAAGGAAAACTTATCAACCAATTTATTGTCAAGATTTTAAAGAATATTGGAAAATATTCGAAGTTTACAATGATTTCTGAAGCTGAATTTGAATTTTTCAAACAAATTAAACCAATTATTGAAAAGAGATTTCATTCGAAAGTAGAAATTATTCTCGAAAAAGATTCAAAAGAAATAAAAGCAGCTCAAGCACTCCCTGGAAAGCCAGCGATAATAATTTCTTAGATATATTTTTTAATAAAAAGAAAACAAATTATTCAAAAGAATCAATTTATACACTGTTTATTAACTTAAGATTAAATAAAATATTATAAATTTGAATACTTTAAATTTGTTAAAAAATGCGTTTAATTAAATTATAAACATAAACTTATAAATTTTAAATACATGACTATTTACGAAATAAACATTATCTCTACTACTGGATTTCCTTATTTTAATACAATGATTAAATCGATACCGGAAGGTGTAAAATTATTTTTAAGATTTTTTGATTTTTCTGAAAATATAGCTGTTGTTCAAGATCATTTAGATTTAGGCTCAAAATTTGATCTTACTGCAGGGTTGATTTCTGCTCTATTTGAATTTGCGAGAAATATTGATAAAAAAATAGAATTACTACAATTTAAACCTAAAAAAGAAAAAAAATCATTAAAAGCTAATGAAGAAAAAATAAAAAGACAAGGAGATGTGTTAATCACGGTTCAGACAGAATCATTTCTACTTCATAAATCGGTTAAAGAGAAGATAAAATTAATATATAATAACTATATAAATTCTAAAATTCCTCTTGATTCTGCAGAAAATATTTATGAAAATGATGAAAATAAAATAATAGATATTTTAACAGACTCAAAAGCTAAAGAAAAGTTCTTAAAGCATAAAAGTGAGATTAAACGCTTAGCAAACAATTTTTTAACTGAAATGAAAGATTATGGTTTATGGGGCATTTGCATATCTTCATTTGACCTTTCTCCTATTGTTTCGTTTGGAAAAAAATATTCTTTAGAAAATGTATATGATATTTTAAGACATATAGGATATATTCCTGAGATACCTCCATTGGAGTGGATTTATAGGCAATCATTCTTTTCTAATGAATCAATTCAAGTTTGTATTATAAAGTCAGATGTGGGACCAACAGTCGAAAATATTTTGTTTGAACCGTACTTCTATTTATTATTTGCAGATCCGCAGAGTTATTTTGGTGAGTTTCCTTCAAAACTTACTTCTGCTTTCAATAAGATTCTTAGTTAAATTATATGATATTCAAAAAATAGATTTAGATATTTAAATATTAAAATAGAAAAACTATTTATTTAATTATATTATCAGCAGCATTTATTATTTGATATAAAGAATTTGCTTCGAGTGAAGCTCCTCCAACCAAACCACCATCGATATTTTCTTTTCTAAGTAAATCTCCTGCATTATTAGGATTAATTGATCCTCCATATTGTATTCTTACGGAGTTAGCAGTATCTTTATCAAACTTTTGAAGTAAAAGACCTCGAATAAAAATATGAATCTCTTCTGCTTGTTCTGGGGTAGCAGTTTTTCCAGTTCCTATCGCCCAAATAGGTTCATACGCGATGACAGTTTTCAAAATCTGTTCTTTTATAAGATTTTTAAATGTTAAATTCATTTGATATTCTATAATTTCCTTAGTTTTTCCCGCTTCTCTTTCCTCTAAATGTTCTCCTATACATACAATTGGTTTTAAATCCAAAGACAATGCTTTTATAAGTTTTTGATTAATTAAAGTATCTGGTTCATTAAAAATGTCTCTTCTTTCACTATGACCAAGAATGATATACTCTACTCCAATTTCTTTTAAAAATTTAGGAGAAATCTCGCCCGTATAAGCTCCTTTATCTTCAAAATACATATTCTGTGCTCCTAATTTGATGTTGGTATTCTTCAGAATTTCATATACATTAGTTAGAACAGTAAAAGGTGGTGCAATCATAATGTCAACTTTATTAATTCTCTCAACAAGGGGAATTAATTTATCTAACATCTCTTTTGATTCATTAGGGGTCCCTCTGTTCATTTTCCAATTCCCCCCTATTATAAATTTTCTCAATTTATTTTACCTCAAAAATACTATAAATGCGAAACAATTAAATTTTTATTATAATACAATTATAGAATAAGTCTATAAAATTGTAATGAAAATTAATAGATATAATTAATAATAAATAGTAATTTAGAACAAAATTATTCTGTTTTTGGTAGTTTTTGTGATAATTTTGTTGTCTCTAATAATTTTTTTACTTCATTTGTATCAGGAGCTATAATTTCCGGTAATCCTAATTGAGTACGTCTTCTTTCTATCGCAGGTTGCATAGGTATAGCTTTTCCATGTTCTAAAACAGTCGATGCTTGACCTGTGTAATGATTTGGTGCTTCACCACGTTCAACACTCATATTTTTTAAAATTGTAAAGATTTCTGTAAGTTCGACCTTTTGAGGGCAAACTTCATCACATGTATCACATACAGTACATCCCCAAATATTAAAAGCATTTTCTGGACCAAAGATTTTTTCTTTTAATCCTAATAATGCATCGAGTATTAATCTTCTTGGATTATACCTACCTTCAGTAACTTGTGCTACAGGACACGCACCACTACAAGTTGCACACTGATAACAATATGCAAGCGTAGTGCCAATATCATTACCTAGAATTTGGTTTCTGAAATTAAAATCTATAGTTGCCATTTGAAGTGATCAGTTTATCTTTATATTATATATATTGTATAACTTATTGTTAATTTTAAAATTATTTCTTTTGATTTTAAGTATTTAAAGAGATATTAATAATATTAAAATCAAATCTTTTCAAATAGCTTTTATTAAACCTTTTTTATTGACTAGTTGAAATTAATAAAAGTAATTAAATATTTATTCTCACAATAATAATAAAAAAGAATACTCTAGAGTAAATAATTTAAAATTGAAATGGTATGACAAATATAGAAGAACTTAAAGAGTTTGGTCTCGAAATTTCTGAAGATATGAAAGAAGGGAAATTAATTGTAGATATTTATACAACATGGTGCGGACCTTGTCGAAATTTTAGTCCTCTTTTAGAAAAATTAAGTCAGGAAGGATTAATAAAGTTATTAAAAGAAGATCTCGAAAAAAATCGATCTCTCGGTGAAAAATTTGGTATAACATCAATACCCACTTTACTCTTGTTTAAAAATGGTAAAATGATAAATCACCCTATAGAATGTGAAGGTTACCTTTATGCAAGAAATGGAATAATGGTTGGGAGTACTAATGAGCGAATTATGCGAGAAATTATTGAACAAATGTAAATAAATTATTTTTACTGAAAGAATTGATTCCTTTTTACTTAATTCTTTTTTCTCAATTTTGGATATGTTTAAATTAAGAAATGATAGATAGTAAATTTTTACTTAATAAAAATTTGAATTTCATACAAATAATCGATGAATCGATATAAAAATTTTTTATTTAATGAAATTTTTTCAATATTTAATTTATTCTAAGATTTCAAAATAGAAATATGAAATTTACTAGGAAAGAACTAATAGCGACGGATGCAACAATGAATCAAATGAGAAATGCCGTCTATATATTAGTAAGATTAATGGAAAAAAATGGAATAAAAGATCCAAAAGAACAATTAAGAAAAATGGGGAGAAATATTGCAAGGACTTATATTAACTATTGGAAACCCTCAGAAGTCATTACACTTAAAAATTTGAAAGATGTTATAACAACAATATACCAAAAAGTATTAAATAGTACTATTTCCATAGAAATCAACGAATTAGAAAAAGAAATAATCGTTCAAGATTTCAAATGTGCGTTATGTAAGTATCATTATGATGATTTAGAAATTGCTGGATGTGAAATCTTATTAGGAATGATCTCTGAATTTATCTCTCTCATTAATCAAAAATCTTATACCTCATCATCAATTTTCTTAGAACCATATATGATTAATGAATCCAGAACTTATGGTGATAAATCTTGTATTCAAATATTTAGATATAAAGTTGGCAAGGAGGGATAGATATGGGGGCATTTCAGTGGTTAATGAAAAAAATAACTAAAGTATTTGGAAGAACTACTAACGCTTTATTTTATACACTTCTTTACAGAGAAATACTTAAAGAAGTTAATTATATTACTAATAATGAAGAAGATAGCCTTATTATTCTAAGAGAGATTGGAAAAAAGGCTGCACTTGAATCATGTGATCGTCATTCAAGTATATTCAAATTTATGCCTGGAAATCCTAAAAAAGTTTTAGACTATTTTGAAATTCTTTGGGTTGTCGTTTTTGGAAGGGAATTAGATGAGTATAGTTATGAAGAAATTCATAAAGAAGGCTCAAAATTTAATGATTATGTTTTAAAAATTAAGGATTGTCCAATTTGTGCCGGTTATGGATATGATAGTGAAGATACTTTTAAGTTTGACAAGATAAAGAATGAAAGAATGGAAGGTTTAGCATGTGGTCTCTGTGGAATGCTGGAAACGGTTGCCAATTATATTTTAAAAATAAAAAGAAATGATTATAGAATTAAGATATATGAAGAAGCATGTATTGCTAGAGGTGGAGATTCTCTACAATTTATTTGTAAAATCCATGACTACAAGGAATGGAAAGAACTTATGGAATCTGATATTAAAAAAAAATCGTTATTAAGTACTTATTTTAAAGAGACCGTGGTAGAAGAAGAGATTGTCCAAGAAACCAAACTTGATATTGTAGATAAGCTTCAAGATGTTATTTCAATTGATAAATTAGAAGAATATCTCGACGAACCATTAGAAGTCATAAAAGAAAAAGTTTCTGAGTTTATTAGAGATAAAATGAACATGGAACCCGAACATTTCTTCGACTATTTTAGAAATTATGAAGACGATATGATTAGAATTATCGGATATTTAGGAATTCATCTTTTGAATGAATATGGCGGTATATTAGGAAAATCTCTTAAAAATGAATGGTTTGCGAAAATTTTTGGATACCTATTTAAACAATTAAAAGATATGACACTATTATTTATCCCACTTGATGTTATTCGAGATTATAATGAATTATTAATCAGTTTCTTAGATGGTCTCGCACCACCAGAAATGGTTGAAAACGTTAAAAGATTTACAGGTAAAGATACTATAACATTTTTTTTTGAGGGAGCTAAAATGGCCTTGGAAAATCTTGGTATTGATTTTTCTGAATTGAAAGAAAATGTATGGGAAGAATTAAAAACAGAACGCGAAAATGGATTGATATCATCAGAAACATCTACTCTAGATAGAACTCGAGAGAAAGTACCTCAAATTATTAACATAGTTCAACAATTTTTGATGATAATAAGTGATATACTTACCTTACCTGTCAGAGTTTTAATATCAGAATCTCATTATGGATTAAAAACAGCCATCAATTCAGTTGTTTCAGAAGAGGAAGGTTTATATGGTTCGATAAGAGAAAGATTTGATATAATCTTTGATCAGATTCAAGATATAAGGAAGTAATTTTTTTTTTCAATCCTTTGTCTAAAAAAGTTATTAAATTGCGTCTCCTTTTTCCTTCTTGAGTCTTTCATTGACATAAATTTCATAAAACCAATCTACGATGTATTGAAAGAAAAATCTTTCACGAAGCACATCATAATGAGATTTACCTTTCAAGCTTGTTAATTTTGCAATGTCCTCCGATTTAATTTTATTTTCTATTACTAAATTCATTCTTGTAATAAATTGATCCTTTAATTGAATCCTTCTAAGAATGATAGAAATAGCAGCTGAAATCTTACTAATTAAATCGTGAAACTCAGATTTGTGATTATACTGAATTTCATCAATTTGTTCAAGAAAAGATTTAACCCTTTTTAATATTGGTTCTTTTTTATAATAATTAATTAATTCATTTTGATTAAGAATACCTGATAGATGCCTTAGAATTCTGGTTTTAACTAGCTCATCAATTCTAAAGTTATCCAATTCTTTTTCTAATTCATTTAAAAACTTCCTTTTTAGATATTGTTTATACTTTATGATAATTGCCATAGATTCTCTTTGGTCTGAACATATCTCAATCACTTCCCCTCTTGGAGTAGAATATGTAAAACCTAATCCTTGTGGTCCTAAGCCTCCAAGTAGAACCATTGAAAGACTATAAAAATTATAATTTTTCTCCATTAAAATTTTATTTAAATTTTTTATGATGCCCTTTGGTGAAACAAAATGTTTTTTAATCACATACTGCTTATGTTCCTCTTCTGAATAATGATAAAACATACTATAATCGTGAGTCATATCAAATTCGATAAATCCTTTTTCCTTACTATTTAATAATTCTTCTTTCTTTAACTGCTCTTCACTATAAGGATAATTTTCTTTAAATTTCTTGATAAATTCGGCAATAGTGCCTAAATTTCTAATAATAAGACCATAAATCGTGTATTCGTCAAAAAAAACATTTTTTATATAATATGCTAATTCATCTCGATTGGGAAATAAGGAAATCGGACTTTTAATAAAGTAATTGTATAAATCTCTGGGCATTACGTTATAAATATATAATATAAATGAATCCGATACTTTTCCAAATAAATCATTTAAATTTGCTAAAAATAAAGTGTCTTTCTTGAGATTTCTGAGGTTTTTTTTTTCCAAAATGCTTATTCCTTTTTCTAATAAATTGTATTTCGCACAAAATTTTAAAATTTTAATAATTTCTCCTAATGCTGAAATTTGATATCCATTAGCCACTCTATCTATACAGTTTAAAAGCAATTTTGAAATAATGTTAAAACGATCAGGTATTTTTTTAATATCAAAAAAAACATTGAATTCAACTGATGTATTAAATAACAATTTAAAAGTTTTGAATTGACCTGCTTTAAGACATTTCCTAAGTTTCTCGTAATATGATTTCTCAAATTTCTTTTTATCTTTAATCTTTAATAATTCAGTTTTAAACTCGATAAAAAGTTGATTTGTTCTCATAATTTGGTTATTAAATCTAAGGAAATTTAAGAAAATAAAACTTTGCACAAAAAAGATAATCTTAATAAATTAAGTTAATCTAATAATTCAGCTATTCTGTTCGATACACTTTGAATATTTAAGAAAACCATACCAAGTGAAGCTTCAGATTTTGCTAATGTACATAAAATTGCGTTAGATCCAGCTTTTGATAAAATGATTATCCCATCAACACCCTCAATGAGGATACGTTTCAAATCTCCCCGAGCGAGTTCTTCTACAGCACGTTCAGATACACTAAGAATTGCTGCACTCATAGCACTCACTATTCCATCGTTAACATCTCTTGATAGAACAGAACAAATAGGAAGGCCTTGAACACTTACTATTGCGGAACCTTGAATGTCAGAGTTTACGGCTTCCATTCGCCTTAAAAGGTCAATGAGCTCACTGATGTTTTCACTCAAAGATTTATCAACTTGAATAAATAGTAGGTTAATGATCTAATAAGATAATAATATTATAATGTTATTTTTATTTTTAATTTTAATCTAATTTTAATTTTAACTTTATTAATAAAGTTAATACATATTTAAAAAATATTTTTATCAAAATCCGTATTAGTAATTTTAATGACTGAGAATCAAAATTTGAAAACTAACACTAAAAAAGAAAATTCTAAAGAAGAATCTGAAAAAGAAGAGGAACAACTAAAACTTGAATCACTTAAGGAAGCAGGAAAAATAGCTCAAGATGTAAAAAATTATATAAAGCCTAAAATCAAAATAGGAGCAAAAGTTATAGATTTAATATCCGAAGCTGAATCAAAAATTGAAGATTTAGGTGGATTTTGTGCTTTTCCTGTCAATTTATGCATAAACAATATTGCAGCCCATTATACATCTCCTATAAAAGATGATGGATTAGAAATTAATGAAGGAGATCTGGTTAAATTCGATTTAGGAGTACATATAAAAGGGTATATTGTTGATACTGCTTTCACTGTAAATTTTAATAAAGATGAATCTCTTGAAAACATTGTTCAAGCAACTGAAGTCGCTCTTGATGCTGCAATAATGATGGTTAAACCAAAAATAAATACTCGGGACATTGGAAAAAAGATTGAAGATATTGTTAGAGGTTTTAATTATAACCCCATTAGAGAACTTGGAGGCCATCAAATTGAAAGGTGGACTGTTCATGGAAAAAAACAGGTACCTGAATTGGGATCTCAAGGAGGTGATGAAATTGAAGTCGGTGATGTCTTTTCTATTGAAATATTTGCAAGCACCGGAGAAGGATCTGTTCATAATACTCAATATTCATATATATATGAAGTTAATCCATATGCAGGTAGAGTACCTTTACGTAGAAAGACTTCTAAACAAATTCTTGGTTATATTAATAAAAAATATAAAACTTTACCTTTTGCAGAGAGATGGCTTGCAAAAGAATTTAGATTAGGAATAGCCTTTGGACTTCAAGAGTTAGTACAACAAGGAAAATTGCATGCTCATTATGTTTTAGCAGAAAAAAAAGGCATTTACGTTGCCCAATCAGAAGACACCATCGTAATAACTGAAGATGGATATGAAAAATTAACTTAAAACAATTAATGAATTAAATTCAAAAGAATTAACTTGTTTAATGATGGATAAACCAAATATTTGCCTTATTTCTCTAACATTTGCCCCTGATACTCAGGATGGAGCTGCAAAGTTTTTTACTGGGATTTATAATTATTTAAAAACGAAAGATTATAATGTAAAATTAATCACAGGCAAATGGAACATTGAACTTTCAGATCCAGATATTATTCAAATAAAAATAATAAGAAGGCGATTTTTTTGGTTCCCTCAATTTAATTTGCATACCGTTAAGTATCTTAAACGGCATAATTTTGACATTTTTCATGGAAATAGCCCTAAAGGCGTTTTACCTATTATTTTAGCTAATCATAAACGATTTATTTCTACAATTCATGATTTAGGTCCATTTGAGACGCAATTTACTAGAATTCCTATTGAAAAAGTTTTAATCAAATACGCGGTTCAGAAATCAACATTCATTACAACGTGTTCTGACTCTATTAGAAGAGAAATTAAATTTTATATGCCCAAAGTAGATATTAATAGAATTTTCAATCTATATTCTGCAATTGAAGATAAATATAGACCTCTCCCCAAAGAAGCAAAAGAATTAAAAGAAAAACTTGGTATTAAAGGACCAGTTATTTTGTACATAGGACGTATTGCTAAATATAAAGGTGTAAGTGATATCATAAAGGCTTACAAAATAGCAAAAAAAGAGCTTCATAATCTTAATTTAGTTATGGGAGGTAAACCCGATTTTTATATGGAGCAAACTTATCAAGAATGGAAAAAAAAATACAAAGATATCTATTTTGTGGGTTTTATTTCTGAAAGAGAGATTCCTACCTATTATTCAATGGGAGATATTTTTATAACATATTCTTATGCTTCTGAAGGTTTTGGCTTAACTCCAATTGAATCGATTGCATGCGGAACTCCAGTTATTTGTTCAGCATTAAGTGCCTACAAAGAAGTTTTACATGATAATGCAATTTTTGTTCCTCCAAAAAATCCTCAGCAATTAGCTAAAGAAATTGTAAAACTATTAAAAGATGATAATAAAAGAAAAACTCTAATAGAGAAAGCTCAAGCTTTTGTAAAGAGGTATACTTGGGATTCAGTTGGAAAGAAGCTCGAAGTTGTGTATCAGAAATTCTTAGATAATTTTTAGAATTTTAAAAATTTTTAATATTGGTTTTTACATAGTTAAAGCAAACCTCAATTGGATTTTCAAATTGGCTGATTTTTTCTTTAAATGAACTTATTTTAAATCGATCTGGAGAAGGACCTTGATTAAGGAGATCTATAGCTCTTTCAACTAAATGATTTGAATTTTTTATATGTTCGAGAGGAAATCCATTTTTTATTAAAAATTTCTCTTGAGGTGCCGATTCTCCTGGGAAAAATTCTATACTTGGAACATTTAATAAACTCGATTCCCGTACTATTGTCCCACCTCCGCTTATTATTAAGGCTCCATAAAAGCATAGATCAGCTATATTTGGTAAATATTGAATTATTTTAACATTTTTTTCTTTATTGAAGGCTTTAAGTTTATTTAAAAGGAATTTTTCTTGTTTTTGGGATCTAACAAGAAGGAAATATTTATAATTTGGAAATTCTTTAAAAATCGCTGGAAAAAATTCAACTATCTTAGTTTCTTCTGGTTTGAATTTATCAATTAAATAAGAAGCATGTGTTGGTTCAGATCTTATTATCAAGAACTTTCCTTTTTCTAAATCAAATTTATCTAGAATTTTGGAATTAGGAATATATTCGGAAAGCCAAGCAATCTCATCGAGACCATTATATCTAATTATTTTTTTTGGATCAGCATAAAGTTGTACATACCATTCTTTAGGAATACATTCGGGGGTAATAATATTACTTATAAATGGATGTATTAATTTACATACTGGGATATTACGAGGTTCATCATTAAATCCTATTGAAGGAATTTGTAATCCATAAGCGATTCTTGTCCCTTCTACTGATAGAAAAGTAACAAAATAATCTGGTGAAAACCTAATAACTAGTGGAAATAATTGTTTTAAACGATTTATATAGGTTTCCAATTTATCTTCTAATCTTTCGCCACCATGGCATCCAATTTGTTTATAATTTACTTGAAAATCATCTAAAATTTTATAAGTTGAATCATAATCTCTAGCAGTCATTAAAAGCTCACTCTGTTCATTTTCAAACTTTTTTATTAAAGAATTAAACATTATAGCGGTTTTAGGCTGTTCAATATCTATCCAAATCCTTTTACCAGATAAACTCATAATAAATATGAAAAGAGATTATAATTAAATTCTTTTGTATGAATTAAAATATATTTTCTAGAAATTTTGAAACTATATAGTATTTTCTTAAAATTTAAAACTATACGCTCTATATTTCTAGTTAAATTATTTACTCCTTACAAATACATGGATTAGATCTACACTTAATACAAATATCTGGGTATTTATTCGATAAAGCATGTTCAAGATTAATGTTTAATAAATTTGCTAATGAACTTGTCCAAGCAATTACATCAGCTAATTCCTCCGAAACATGTTTTTTATCAACTTTTTCAGATTTTAAAACTTGCGCTAATTCTCCAATTTCTTCTATCAACCATAGGAAAGTACCCTTTATACCTCTATTTTTATCTCGAAGTAAATAAAGTTCCTTAATTAAGTTTTGAAATTCAGAGATTTTCATGGAAATTAAACTATTAAAATATAATTAAGACTAATAATATTATCCTCCACCTGGAGTAAAAAGCCAAGTAAAAACACCTACGTGAGCTAATATTACTATAAGTATTAAGGCAATGGACAAAAGGATAGTGCTTATAGGTCCTATTTTCATTCCAATTGAACTATCTTGGAAGAATCTCATTAATCCTGCTCCAGCCAATGGCATAGGTGCATTTCCACTTCTTCTTTTTTTACGTCTTGATTGACTTCGAGAAGTTGACATAATTAAAAGTAGTTTAGAATTATGTAATAATTGTATATTAAATAAATTACCGAAAACATATAAAACTTTATCTTGAATTATGAAAAAAATTATCATAAATCTTTATATTCTTTATTAATTATTCTTAGATAATTTAAGGAATTAAATATAATATCATGATAAAAAGAGAAAAATTATTACTACTATTCATCGGAGTTCTATTAGTTATAGTGGTATCATCATTCTTAGGGGATAACTCAACACTACAACATACAAACTATAATAAAAATAATGATTTAAATTTATCTTCTAGTTTAGAAGGAATTGAAAATATAGTCATTACAGAAGTTGCAAGACAAGTTGATGTAAGTGGTTATGGTATTGTTACTTTTGAAGATATATTAGATATCAAAAATTTAAACAATAATCCAATTTCTTCAGTTTTTATTGGTCTGCCAACATATGAATATAAAGATCTAATTTTTTTTCAGGCAACAGGAATAAACCAAAACACATTACTGGCAGAACGTACTGATATGAAAATGAATGACTTTGAAATGATCACTATTTATTTTGATTCCCCACTATTACCACATCAAACAAAAACTATTAATTTTAAATATATCTATAATGACATCTTAGATTATTATACTTTAGATAAACAATACGTAAGTTTTTTATTGACTGTTTTTCCACTTTTGCCCTATAAGTTAGAAGGCGAAATAACAACAACAGTTCAACTCCCTGAGGGAGTTGATGATGTATCGAGAGATTGGGGTACATATGTTACCGATACTTTCAGACTCATATATAGATTTGATTATATTCAATTCGAAATTGGAGATTCTTTTGTAAGTCCTTTCATGGACAATTTAGGTGATAGAAAAATAGTTCAAGTATCTTTTTCTGATGATCTACGAACAAAAACAGAGATGAAAGAAATAAACCGTGAAATATTCATCTCTCCTTGGGGAATATTGAGGATTAGAGAAGAATTTTCGATATATAATTTAGGAGAAATTGATTTTAGTACTATTTCATTAAAAATACCTAAAAATGCAAGGAATCTCTATATATCTGATTATTTAGGAGAAATCCAAGGAATTACAGTTCAATCAATATTTAATTCAAAATATAACTCAATCGGTATCAATTTAATTGAAAACCGTGTAAGATTAATACCTAATTCCACTTTTACCTTTAATGTAGAATATTATTTACCATTTGAAACTAATGTCTCACTTAATTGGTTCCAACAATCCATTCAAATTGATTTATTATCAACGATTTATGATTATTTGGGACGATCTCAAACAACTAAAATAATAATTGAAGGATGTTATGCCATTAAATCAATTACAGATCCTCCAGAAGCAATTAAAAAGTCTGAAGGAGCTACTATAATAATATATAGATCGGATTTTGTAAACCCAATTGAGACAAAAGTAATACAATTAACATTTACTCTTGATATTTTTGAATTAATTCTAAGACCTATTATCTTTATTTTAATTATATCTTTAATTGCTTCTTTGTTTGTTTTATATATTAAAACAAGAAAAAAAGGGAGTGATATTACAATCTTAGAAACAAAATTTATACCCGTTAATGAAATTAGAGAATACTGTTCACTAACAGAGGAAAAGCATGCTTTAATCTTAGAAATTAGACAAGCAGAGGAAGATTCAAAACGAAAAAAAATGGCAAAAAAGAAATATAAAAATATTCTCGATAAAAATACTTCCAAAATTGAAGAAATACAAAAAGAAGTGGTTCCATTCAAAAAAGTCTTAATAGAAGCTGGTGAAACATTTGAAAGTATTATAAAAAGATTAGATGTTCTAGAAGCAGAAAGATTAAGCATTCAGGATAGTCTATCACTTTTAGAATCTAGGTATAAACGAGGAAGATTACCATCAAGAGCGGCATACATTAAATTATCAAATGATTTTAAAAAAAGAAGAAAAAAAATTGATAGAACTATTGATAAACTAATTCAGCAATTAAGAAGTTACCTATTGTAAAAATTTTTTTATGTGTATATTTTTATGAAACTATGGCTGTTTGATATATTGGCGTGTCCTATAGATAAACACTTTCCTTTAAAATTATACACTTTTTCTTTTGAGAATCAACCAGAAGAAGTTCAATCTTTTATTAACGTTTATGAAAACAGAGACATCGATTATATTAAAAGTGAAAACATAATTAATATCTCTCAAGAAAAAAACGAATTTTTCTTGAAGGATAATATAATTATCGAGAAAACTAAACTTAATTCCTATTTAGAATTAATAATTTCGACTTTAGATGAATTTGAACATATTTTTGATCAATCTAATAATCCTCTTATTGAAAAATGTATTAAAATCATGAAATCTGATATTAAATCAAAAATTAAAGATTTTTCTAATATATTGGATTTTAATAATTTTGATAATATCTTACCTGAACTATATTTTCTAAATAAAGTTAAATTAGACATTGAAATAGAATCTGGTCTACTTTTTTGTACTAAATGCAAACGTTGGTACCCCATTGTTGAAAGTATTCCACAAATGTTACCTGATAAATATCGTGATGAGAAAAATGAAATTGAATTTCTAAAAAAACATAAAAATTTATTAGATGAAAAATTCTTTAATCAAGATCTTAAACCATATAAGATTTGAAGAGAAACCTTTAGAGATTATATAGATCTACCCCTAATTTAATCTCATAGCCCGGTGGTGTAGATTAATACATAATTTTTGTATTAAGCAGAATGGCCAAGCATTTGGGGCTTTGAACCCCGCGACTATACACCTCCTTGTAAGGTGTATAGCGAACACGGTTCGAATCCGTGCCGGGCTATTAATATTAGTAAACTTAATTTAAAAAATAAAAGCTTTAATAAATCATATATTTTAGTTTTTATCTTTAAAAATGGTTTATTAAAATAAGTTCCTTAAAAAAATAAAAATTATTGAAGAAATGAAATATCTCTCTGAGCTAAATTGGAGTATTTTAGAAATTTTCTTTTTAATTATAATATTCGTTATTGGATTTTTAGCTACGTATTATATCCTCCCTTACATAATAAAATTGATGAAACTAAAAGGATACGTTGGTATTGATATACATAAAAATTCTAAACCCGAAATTGCGGAATCTGGGGGACTTGCTATAATAATAGGTTTTACAATTTGTTCTTTTTTTTTAATTTTATTCTTCCCTGCTTTTTTTAAAGAAATAATAATTTTTCTTTTAACAGTTTTATTAGCCGGCCTTATAGGTTTTATTGATGATAGAAAAAAATTACGTTCACGATATAAAATAATCTTATCAATATTTTCTGGAGGAATTATCTTTTTAGCAAACTTTTATGGATACATATCCATTACCTCTCCAACAATTCCTTTTCTTTCTCAGATTAGATTGACAATAATATATCCATTTTTAGTCCCAGTTATAGTAGCAGTTTTTGCTAATACCGTAAACATGTTAGAAGGATATAATGGTGAAGGATCGGGAACATGTCTGATTGCCGTTTGTTTTTTATTTGTTTGTGGTATATTATGGAATTCTGCTGAAGCAATTATTTTTACTGTTCCTGTTATAGCTGTTTTAATTCCTTTTTTCATATATAATAAATACCCTGCGAAAATTTTTCCGGGAGATATCGGAACTTTAAGTATGGGAGTAATGATTGCATGTATTATGCTATTTGGTTCCCTAGAAGTAGCTACTTTTTGTGCATCTTTAATCCACATTTTTAATAGTTTTTATTATATATATTCTGTACGAGGATTTTTTGAAAGTAGTGATATTAGAGAGAGTAAAGATGATATAATCCTATTAGAAAATGATCGGATAAAAGCATCTGATCAACAAGATGCTGTATTAACCTTACCCAGATTAATATTAGCGAAGGGACCCTTAACAGAACCAGAATTAGTGAAAAATTTTTACGTTATTTCATTAATTTGTGGTTTTTTTTCTATACTTTCCATCTTACTAATGCAGTCTACATCAGGGATTTTCAATGTCTACCTCTTAATTATAACTTTAATCATTCTTTTAGCCCCTACCATTTTAATTTTGTATAAATTCCCCAGAATCAGAGGAATAATTCTTTTAATGATAATATTATTAATTTCTATTTTACTCTTCTTATTATTTATTAAAGCTGTAATTATGCCTATTCCGTTTCCTGACATTGACCTTAATATAGTTCAAATTCCTGTCAATTTATTAATTTCCCTAATTTTAGTAATTCCAATCTTATTACTATGGTACCTAATTACCATAAAATATTTCTGGAAAGAAATTAATAAAATGAAAAAACTTGACACTATGCATAAGACTTTAACCGATTAATTAATAAATTATATAAAAAACATATTAGATAATAAAAGGTATTCTCTTTGAAAAAAAGTATAAGATATTTTCTTTTAATTACATATCTTTTAGGCTCTATTGGACTTTTTTTGCTATTAAATTTATTAATTTTCGATTTAAATTTTACAACTCTTCTCTTTGATTGGACATTTTTAATAACTCTTCTTTTATATTTTTTAACTATTGAAGAATTTTATCAATGGGTTAAAAATGGTAAAAGAAGTGAAATGAGTGATATTGTGGCTATTGCATTTTTCTTTTTTCTCATTTTTTTCTTTTCAAAAGACTTTTTAACTTCAATAATGGGTGCTTTTTCAATATATTTATGGATAGGAATTTTTGAATTGAAGGAATATCCTGTTTTAAATAAAATTTTAATTATCTCTTTAATAACTTATAATATTATTTTTATTGCAGGCCTTTTTTCATTTTACTTAGAAGAGCCATTTTTTATAAACACGAGTTTTGCTTTTTCTTTTTGGATAATTCTTCTTCTTGGATTTATACTATTCGGGAGAAAATATATCATTATCTGGCGATTCATGAGTCCTGAATATTTAACTTTATTTTTATATATAATTGCTTGGATAGCTGTAGTCTTTATTAATCAATATACACCATTAAATTTTATTGCAGATAAAAAATTTGGCTCTAGTGGATATACAATTCTCGATTTTTTTATGAATATTTATTTTATCTTAATAATAGTCAACTGGATTACATATTTTTTATCAGGTTTAATTTTGGATAAACTTTTAGGAATTAAGCGAGTTAAAGATGAAAATTTACTGAATATTACAAATAAAATAAAAAAGGACATTGGAATCAAAAATAAAGTGAAATTAGGTTTTGGAAAATATCCTATCTTAAATGCTATGGCTTATGGTTCAGTTTTTGATAAAAGAATTGCAGTAATAGCTGAAGATATAGAAAAAGTTCCTGAAGATGAGCTAAAAGGAATTATTGCTCATGAATTAGCTCATACTAAAGAAAAACATACACTTATTTTGACTTTAATCACCTCTGCTGATCTTTTTATAAGAATGCTTTTTGGAATTCCTGCTACCCTTTATGACTATACATTTGGAGATCCTCAAATTCCGATGATAAATTTTATACTTTTAAATTTAATAATTTATATCTTTCTCTTTATATTTGTTAGAATTTTAGAAGGAAGAGCCGATTTAAAAGTAAAGAAAGTAGGATATGCTAACGAACTTGCAAAAGCACTCTATAATTTAGAAAGCTTTTATGCATCTGGACGAGAAATTGGATTAAACACTATGCTTTTATGTGATGAAAAAATCACAAAAGACAATCAACTTTTAGATTATATGAGCACAGCTTTTTATTTAAATCGTTCAATGATTAAACCATCAAGAGCATCACTTTTAGCTAATCTAATTAATTCACATCCTCCAAGTTTTTATAGAATTGTTGCAATTTTAGGTGATGAATTAAAACCGAGTAAAGAGTCGATTCTTCCTTTTATTTGTCTAAAAAAATCTAAACAAAAGAAATATGCAAGCAAGTTTGAAGAGGCAAGAGAAAAATTCAAAATTATTGCCAATCAAAAATTTAAAGAGTTGTTTAATATAAGTGATATTTCTTTTTTAATGAATCAATTAAAAAGAAAAGATTTATATAAATTTGACATCCAAAAATCCTTTTTATTTAGAAATTTAATCACAAATCAAATTATTATTGGTAAGCTAAAGGATGTTCAATTTATTGATGATATCACCGATCCTGATCAATTAATTGTTATAAATTTAAGAAGTTCTAAAATAAATTACTTAAATTCATCTTTATATTCACGTTTTCAATATGATCTTAATGAAAAATATTTCTTGAATAAAAAAATACCTTTAATTTTAGTTGATATTAACTTAGAGAATGATAATAAAAAGGGATACTATTATTTCAAAGATAAAAATAATAATGAAATCAAAAAACCAATTATTAAAACAAAATTACCTTATTCTCTTTCTCTTATTAAAAATTTTAAAGATCATGAAATATTTTTTAAAATAAAAGGAGCTTTAAGAATTTTGATATGTAAAAATATAATTCCAGCAAATAATTTAAAGGATTTTAAACTAGAGTTTGCTGATATTGAGAACCAAGATGAAAAGGTGCTAAATTATTCTCTTAGCGAATTAATAATTCAACCTAAAAAAATTTATATGTCAATAAGTAAAAGCTCTATTTTTCGAGAGTCTGAAATAAATGTGATAAATTGGTTATCGAAAAGAAACCTAAAATCATTTATTTATCTCAAAAAACCTGTAAATAATTTAGAAATAGGATATATTCGGAGTATAGATCCTTTTTCACAGAATTTTAAGAAAGATTTTATTAACCAAATGAATAAAAATGAATATTTAATAAGCTTGCACAACATTTTTGGGAGGAAAATAAAAATTCCTTACAATAAATTAGAATTGATAAGCTTTGAATACAATAGTGCGATGATTCAGGTAAAATCAGCAACAAGTCTTTCAAGTCGTTTAGGATATAAGATATTGAAAAAGTTCAAACCAGATAGAATAATTATGACTTAAAAAAAATTTAATAAAAATGTCTCTTTCAAAAAATTTATTATGCCTGGCAAAATTAAAAGCATTTTTCATCTTTTAAGGATTCGACAATATTATAAAAATGTAATGATTTTTGTTGGAATATTTTTTAGTCAAAGATTATTTGAGATATCACTCTATTTCAATTTAATGATAGGTTTCATCTTACTATGTTGTGCTTCTTCAATTAATTACATAATAAATGATATACGAGATATTGAAAAGGATAAAAAACATCCGGAAAAACTCAGAAAGAGACCTCTTGCTTCGGGTGAACTTTCGGTATTTTTTGCGGTAATCCTATTGACAGTTTTAATTTTAGTAACTATAATTTGCTTGATCTTTATAATTCCAAATATAGTATTAATCTTTATGATTGGTTTTATAATCTTTACTGGTCAGCTTTATAATCACATCTTTAAGAATTATGCTTTTATAGATATTTTAATTTTATCAACAGGGTATTTATGGAGAGCCTTGGCTGGATGTGCTATAATAAATGAATATGTTTCTGCTTGGCTCTTTTTAGCAATTTTCGAGATTGCTTTATTTTTAAGTATTGCTAAAAGAAAAGGGGATTTAATATTATTAGGAAAAGATAAAGCTGTTGAACATAAAAAAGTTTATGATCAATATTCTATTAAAATACTCGATCAATTTCAAGTACTGATTGCAGGTTCCCTTTTTATAACTTATTCACTTTATCTTATATTTAAATTTAATTTAAATATACCTGGTACTGCTAATTTCTATGAATATATAGTTATTTTTACAATCCCAATTTCTCTCTATATCATTATGAGATTTATGTATCTAACATCTTCTAAGCCTGAAATTGCTCGTAATACCGAAAAAGCTTTTTTTGATACAGGTCTCATAATTGCAGCAATTACACTTTTAATAATTATATTTTTTTCCTTTTATTTTAATAAAATTGTCGAAATTTTAAATTTTTGAATGAATTTTCCCATTTTTCTCCCATTTTTTCTACTTTATTAAATTTTAATTGAAATTTTAATAATATTTCACTATTAGAATTTGTATAAAAATGATGTATTTAATTAGATATTAAGGTTAATTCGAGAGAAAAATTAAAACATAAAAAATTTCGAAATTTAGCACGCTTGAAAAGCAAATTATTAATTTAATATGATTTCAAGAAATATCAAAAAAAAAAAGATAAAACTTATAAGTTTATGAATTTAAAACAATACTTAACTAAAAAATCTAATAAAAATAAATTAAATTTTTAAGTGATAATGATATGGAAAGAAAAACTTTAGCTATAGGAATAATCGTAATTGTAGCAATTGCAGCTGGTGCTACTGGCGCCGTAATATATTTCATGACAGCACCACCAGGCAAAGGTGAACAAATTCTTTCTGTTGGACAGATGTACCTTCCCTTTACTATTGATGCGCAGGATGCTTGGGATAGTGCGTCAAATAATATGCTGCTTCAGGTTGTAGAAGGGATATATGCTTATGATTACGCCGACCCGGCTTTACCGAAAGTACCTAGACTTGCCGCAGCGATGGGTACGTGGGACTCAACTTATCATAACTATACAGTTAATCTTAAGCAGGGTGTCACATTCCATGATGGCTCCACATTTAACGCAGATGATGTTGTCTTTAGTTGGAAGAGACAACAATGGTTATATAATTTCACGGGGCTTAATAATGGATACGTACCTGATGTGTATGAGTTATACGCATGGCCAGATCATCTTCCAATCATAAAAGAAGTTCATAAAGTCTCTGATTATCAAGTAATTTATGAATTAAATAGGGTTTATGGACCCTTCGAGGATTTATTATGTTATATGGCCTCATCAATATTAACCGACACGTATTATAATGAAACTGGCGGTATTGTTGATCTTGATGGTGATGTTATAGGAACTGGTCCTTTTATGTATGACTCATATGAGGAGGATGTTGAAGTTATCATGTTAGCCTATGATGATTATCATAGGGGAAGAGCTAAACTTGATAAATTAATCTACGTTGGAATTATTTCTGCACAAGCTAGAACCGCAGCATTATTTGCTGGCGATATTAATTACTTATATCAACCTATGGATGAGATGTGGAGCTCCATTGAGGGAGCTGCAGGTCTTACCCTGTGGGCACCTGAAGATAGAGTATCCTCAGGTGTTAATTACATGTCAATGAACTGCGAACAAATAAATAGGACTTGGAGAGAAGCACTTTCTTATGCTTATAATTATGAATATCAAATTGACACTCTCAGATATGGTCATGGCACAAGATTGAAATCTCCCATTGGTGTGGGTATTAAGTACCACAACGGGACACAACCTGCTCCCATATTTAACCTTACATATGCAAGAGAGGTAGTACAATCTATGGGATTTGGAGTTGGTTTTAATGTGAGTGAAGACGATGAATGGACTACAGCAACAGCAGATAATCCATTTTTGACACTTAACTACTCGTATAATATAGGTAATGATGTTCGAGAAAAGACCTTTATTATGGTAATTTCCAATTATGCAAGAATTGGAGTTAGAGTAACGGATGCTGGCAGCACTTGGAGTATTGTGCTCCAAAAACTCTACGAGTTAGGAGGCCATGATAGGGATGAGTTGCAGTTATTATTTATCGGCTGGGGTGCTGACTATAACGATCCTGCCAACTTTATTAATCCATTGTTCACCAATAGATCGGTAGCCTCTAATGGTCCAAAATATAACGGTTATGTAGAGGCAGGATTAGCCGGTAGAGACGAATTTGATACATGGGATAACGTTCAGCTTTTGATGGAAGCAGCCCTAGAGACACCCGATGGAGATGCTAGAGAAGCAATGTACGATAGAATGCAAGAACTGTTATTGAAGGATATGCCATGGGTTTTTGCTTTTAGTAGTCAAGGACCAGGCTGGGCTCACCCTGATAATGTTAAGGGGATTCCCTATAATGCTATGGGCAATTATGATATGTATCCTGTATATATAGATTAAGCAACTTCATTGAAAAAATAAATAACTAAATCTTATTTTTTTCTTTTTTATTAATTTTCATGGTTTCTTCAAATAAACCAAAAGCATGTTATCTTTAATCACTCTTCAAAATTATAATCTTTCAAATAGGACCTCGTGTATACAGGATTTCATTTTGTTCTATTTACGACAGGATTTTTTAGATTCCATTAATATCAGTTTTACTAAGAACAAACACCTAAATAGATGGATATATTAAGTTTTTGATATTTCCAGACATTATAAACTAATCTAAGTCTTAAATTAATGGATCTGTATTTAGATTTTTGGAATTGCTATCTAGCTATAATTAAGAATTTCATACGCTTCACAAAAGAAAAATATAAAGAAAAAATATATCGAACTTTAAGGAAAAAGATGATAATGGATTAGATTGAAAATTTACATGCAATAAAAACAGAAATTCAGAATTTAACTGAAGATTTTATTTTATTGGTTTTAAAATTCTTAAAATGTTTTTAGATTTTGAAAGCAAAGAATTAAATCCAAATAAAAAGACTTCAATGCAGAATCTTAAAGATACTGTGAATTAATTATTACTAATTTTAAGGAAAAAGTTGAAAATAATTCAAATCAGATTAAAGGAGTTGGAATAGTTAAAGCAAAGATATCATATTTTTGAAAGAAAAACTGTATTTTTCCCGATTAATTTCTGTTAATCTAAATACCAGAATAAAGAATAATTTCATAAAAAGAAAATTTTTTCTTTATATGATTTATAATAACTTAATTGACATTCTTATATATATAATTAAAAAGTTATTACACATTCATATTCAATGTCTTGTTAATTTAACAGTATTAGAAAATGATAGAATACTTTATAAAGGATCACACTAGATATTGTTATTAATTGTCTCCCAAAAACTTTTAAATTAAAAAGAAATTGATTTATGTAATATATTATGAAACTTAAAATTGAACTAGGTAGGCAAGGCAATTTAATATTAGCAATTTTGTTGATTCATTTTGTATTTTTTGGATATATATGTAATATTTATTTAAAAGAAGCTGGAGAAAAATTATTGTTTTTATCTCGAATTTTATTCGAGCCAAGAGGGTTTTTTTCAGCAATAATTCTCTTTATAATTGTCTTTTTTATGGTATTTAGAGAAAAATTCTTTGAGTACGGAATTAGAAATAGTATTTGGCTCACTCCCATTATTATTGGACAATCATGGATGTGGATGTGGTTCATTGTCGGCTTTGATATAACTCTAATTGGTGAATTTTTTATCAATTATGAAGGATATATTACGATTTTTTCGATCTTAGGTATTAACTTGTTAGCAGCTATTTTGGGAGCAATTGCAAGACGAAAATATGAACAATATTTTGAAGAAATAAAAAAATTATAAAAATATCGGAGAGAGGATATAAAATATGAGCATGATTAAATATATCATTCGAAGAACGCTGCAATTATTACCAGTTTTATTTGGTGCTATAACATTAACCTTTATTCTTTCAAGATTATTGCCAGGAGATCCTGTTTTAGCTCATCTCGGTAGGATTTTTACACAAGAACAATATGATGCACAATTGAGATTACTAGGGCTTGATAAACCTATTTTACAACAATATTTTCTTTACTTGGGACGATTGTTTACTGGAGATTGGGGAGTGTCAAGTCAATATAGAGGGGTACCTGTGTGGGATATAGTCACAGAAAGATTTTTTAGAACTTTTGATATCGCTTTATATTCAGTTATTATAGCATCTATCCTGGGTATTAAGACTGGTGTAATTTCGGCAACCCACCGAAATAAAGCTAAAGATACATTCTTACGGGGATTTGCCCTTGTAGGAGTTTCTATTCCAGTGTTTTGGATGGGACTGTTATTTCAATACCTTCTCACTTGGCAAATCCAGCTTTTTCCAGCAACCGGCTA